>JBBIHT010000295.1:0-3019 GCA_037446845.1 Geothrix sp.
CCCGCCCCAGTTTCACAGGCCCCGGCGGCCCCTGCCCCTGAGACCGTGGTACTCGGGAAGGTGGATGGCGAGGCCATCACTGAAGCCGATTTCCGCGCCGCATTCCAGCTCCTGGGCCAGCAGGAGCAGATGCAGATCCTCATGGTACAGGGTGGCAAAGACGAGTTCGTGCGCCGCATGGCCGAAAGCAAGCTCCTGGCCGCCAAGGCCCGGCGCCTGGGCCTCGACAAGACCCCCGGCTATCTCAAGGCACTAGACCGCGCCAAGGATGACCTGGCTGCCCGGGAGTTCCTGGCCAAGGAAAGCGAAGCCCTGCAGAAGAAGCTGGCCCTGGATGAGGCCGCGGTGAAGGGGTACTACCAGGCCCATCAGGAGCGCTTCAAGCAGCCCGAGCTGGTCAGCGTCCGGCACATCCTGATCTCGGTGAAGCAGGGTGAAGGCCAGCCCGGCGCCACCCAGGCAGAAGCCAAGGCGAAGCTCGCCAAGATCCAGGCCGAGCTGAAGAAGGGGGCCAAGTTCGACGCCCTTGCCAGGCAGTACAGTGACGACCCGGGCAGCAAGGAGAGCGGCGGCCTCTATGCGGATGCAGATCCATCCGCCTGGGTACCGGAATTCGGCGCCGCCGCCCGCACCCAGCCCATCGGCAAGGTGGGGGCCCCGGTGAAAACCCAGTTCGGCTACCACCTGGTGAAAGTGGAAGGACGCAAGCCCAGCCATCAACAAACCTTCGAGGAGGCCAAGGCCCAGGTGGAGCAGCTCGCCCGTCGTGATCGCCAGGCGGCGGTCTGGGATGAACTCATGGCAGGACTGCGCAAGGAAATCCCCTTCGAGCTGGTGAAGGCTCCGGCTCCCAGGGCGGCGGAACCCACCGAGACGGCCAGCCCCAAAGCCTCCTCCAAGGGAGGTTCCAAGTGAAGGCCGCTGTCACCCTCCTTGCGGTGCTCTCCCTGGCGACGACCCTGCAAGCCAGGGATGTCCGCGAGGAAATCCTGGTGGTAGTGAACAAGCACATCATCAGCAGGCGTGCCCTCACCCAGGCGGTGGAGCAGCAGCATGCCGCCCTCTACCGGCAGTTCTCGGGCAAGGAGCTGGACGAGAAGCTGCAGGGCGCCCGGGAGAAAACCCTGCAGGGCCTTGTGGATGCCTTTCTCCTGGAGGACAAGGCCGCCGAACTTGGCAACCCCGTAACCGACGACTATGTACGGGCCAGCGTGGACGGCATCAAGAAGGAGAACAATTTCACCACGGACGCCGACCTGGAACGGGCTCTCAAGGGGAGCCTGGGCATCACCCTGAACGAGTTCATGAAGCGCCAGAAACAGCAGGCCACCCAGCAGTTCGTCCTGCAACGGGAGGTGTTCTCCAAGGTGGCCGTGGAGGACAACGAACTGCGCGCTTACTACGAGGATCACAAGGACGAGTACCGGATGCCCACGCGCTTCCGCATCCGGGAACTGGTGCTGGCCAAGGGCGCCACCGTCGCGGACCTGGCCGAGGCCCGCAAGCAGCTTGCGACCATCCAGGAGGCACTCAAGGCCGGCAAGGCTTTCGAGGACCTGGCCAAGGCGCACTCCACCAGCCCAAGCAAGGCCACGGGCGGGGACCTTGGCTGGATGAACAAGGGGCTCCTGCGGGCAAGCATCGAGGAGGCGGCCATCCGGCTCAAACCTGACCAGGTCTCTGATCCCATCGAAACGGACAAGGACCTGTACCTGATCCAGCTCATTGCCCTGGAGGACGCCCCGGTCAAGGCCTTCGCGGAGGTCAAGGCGAAGATCATGGAAAAGCTGCAGGAGCCCAAGGCCCAGAACGCCATGGAGCAGTACCTCTCAAACCTCCGCCTGCGCGCCAACATCCGGTTCCTGGTGCCCAAGGAAGAGATCCTGAAGGGATGAAGTCTTGCGTGTTGATGCCTTCCTGAAAAAAAGCCTCCTCATCAAGCGTCGGGAACTGGCCAACCAGCTCTGCGACGAGGGCATGGTTCGGGTGAACGGCGTGCCTCGCAAGGCCAGCCAGGAAGTGAAACCCATGGACGAGCTGGAGTTCCCTCTCTACAACCGGGTGCTCAAGGTCCGCGTCCTGGAACTCCCGAATGGCAATGTGAAGAAGGCGGATCAGTGGTCCCTCTTCGAGGTGCTGGAAGACAAGCGGATTCCCGTGGACTTGGCCTTCGGGGAAGACGATCCCTTCGCCACGCCCCCGAAGGCCCCTCGCAACCACTAGCCGGTCCACCTTTAATCGTTGCTTCAGGAGCCCGCTCCTGAGGGGAATCTGGAGCATCCCATGGCGCAGCAGCCCAGCATTCGTTCACTGAAGGAAGGGGAGGCCTTCCAGGGCTTCCTGCTGGCCCAGGAGGCCACCTACAAGACCAGCGCCAAGGGCAGCGAGTATCTGGAACTCAAGTTGTCCGATGCCACCGGGGATCTGAAGGCCTTCCTCTGGGATGTGCGGGCCGTCGAAGGCGACCTGGAGGCCGTGCAGCCCGATGCCTTCTTGTGGATCAAGGGCACCGCCACCAGCTACAACGGCCGCCTGCAACTGCGGCTGGACAAGGTGCGCTGCGCCCAGGATGCCGAAGTGGGGGACCTCTCGGCCTTCTTCCCGGTGTCCCGGCGCCCGGTTCCCGCCATGTTGGCAGAGCTTGACAGCATCCTCGCCTCCATCCAGGATCCCTGGATCTCAGCGCTGTTGCGGGCCTTTTTCAGCGAGGGCACACCGGAGCGCACCGCCTTCGCCCAGGCGCCGGCCGCCAAATCCATGCACCACGCCTTCCTGGGCGGCCTCCTGGAGCACACCCTCTCCGTGTTGGGGATGGCCGAACGGGCCTGTGGCCACTACCAGGATCTCGACCGGGACCTGGTGCTGGCGGGCGTGCTCCTCCACGACCTGGGAAAGACGGGCGAGCTCACCTATCAGCGCTCCTTTGGCTACAGCGACGAGGGCAACCTCCTGGGCCACATCGCCATGGAAACCCAGTGGATCAACCGCGAAATAGGCAAGATCCCCGGTTTTCCCGGCG
>JBBIHT010000296.1:0-3000 GCA_037446845.1 Geothrix sp.
CTCCCTGCGGGCGGTGCTCATCGGCCTGGTCATGGCCGTGGTGCTGGGTTCCGCCAATGCCTACCTGGGCCTGAAGGCGGGCATGACCATCGCCGCCACCTATCCCGCGGCGGTCATTGGCATGGCCCTCATCAAGCTCATGAAGGGCACCATCCTCGAGGAAAACATGGCCCGGACCGTGGGCAGCATCGGCGAGTCCGTGGCCGCTGGCGCCATCTTCACGGTGCCCGCCTTCGTGATCAGTGGCATCTGGCCCAGGTTCTTCACGGCTGGCAACTACGTCACCAGCTCGCTGATCATGTTCGCGGGCGGCGTGCTGGGCATCATGTTCGTGGCCCTGCTCCGGCGGGTGATGGTCGAAGACGCCGAGCTCCCCTACCCGGAGAGCGTGGCCGCCGCCGAAATCCACAAGGCGGGCGCCCGTGGGGGCAGCGGCACCAAGTTTCTCTTCGGCGCCATGGCCATCGGCGCCAGCATCCAGGCCCTGGTGCAGGTGTCCCTCTTTGCCAGTGCCTGGGAGAAGTTCGTGGCGTTCAAGACCACCACCATCGGCCTGGTGGGCACCTGGAAAGCCAAGGTCATGGGCGGGATGCTGCTCAGCTCCCCCGGCATCAGCCCGGCCTACATGGGCGTGGGCTACATCATCGGGCCCAAGCTTGGCGCCCTGAATTTCTCCGGCGGCATCATCGCCTGGGGCCTGCTGGTGCCCATCATCACCTACTTCCTGGCACCCGGCGTCCTGCCTGAAACGGCGCCCCAGGGGGACTGGATCGCCCTGTCCTATTCCGTGTGGAAGTTCATCGTCCGCCCCATCGCCATCGGCGGCATGCTGGTCGGTGCCGGATTCACCCTGTTCAAGATGCGCAAAAGCCTGGCCACGGGCCTGACTCGCTCCGTGTCGGATGTTAAGAAGGCCGCGGCCGGCGAACATGTGGTGGACCGCGTGAACAAGGACCTTTCCTTTTCCAATGTCCTGCTAGGCATCGCCTTTGCCGCGGCCGTGACCTTCCTGGTGACCTGGCAGATCTTCCATGTGGGCGCCCTGGTGTCCCTGGTGGCAGCTCTGGTGATGGTGATCCTCGGGTTCTTCTTCGCGGCCATCAGCGGCTACCTGGTGGGCATCATGGGATCGAGCAACAATCCCATTTCCGGTCTGACCCTCACGGCCCTGGTGGTGACGGCGCTGGTGATGGTGCTGCTTGGCGTCAAGGGCAAGGAGGGCGTCGCCGCCGTCCTGGGTGTGGCCGCCATCGTATGCGTGAGCGCCGCTGTGGCGGGCGAGATGCTGCAGGATCTCAAGGCCGGCCACATCCTGGGCGGCACGCCCTGGCGCATGGAAATGGGTGACCTGCTCGGCGTGGCGCTGGCTTCCGTGGTGCTGTTCATTCCTCTCATGGTGCTGCACGAGGGCGACATCACCGCCCAGGGCACCAAGCGCATCGCTGAGCTGACCGCCCAGCAGGTGCAGGTGGTCACGGCGCCGGATGGCCAGTCCTACAGCCTCGATCAGGTCAGGCAGCTGCCCGCGGACCAGAAGAAGGCCGTGCTCTCCCTGGATGCCGGCTTCGGCTCCAAGCAGCTGGCCGCGCCCCAGGCGGGTCTCATGGCGCTCCTCAGCCGCGGCATCGTGGAAGGCAAGATGGCCTGGCCGCTCATCATCGTCGGCATGATGATGGGCTTTGCCTTCATCCTCATGCAGGTGAAGAGCCCCATGCTGGTGTCGGTGGGCATGTACCTGCCCCTGGAGACCACCTTCGCCATCTTCCTGGGCGGCCTCATCAAGGGTGCCGTGGAGATGTTCGGCGCCAAGCGGGGCCTCAACGAGGCGCAGAAGGTGCGGGTCGAGAACAACGGTGTGCTGCTGGCGGCGGGTCTCATCGCGGGCGAGGCCCTGGTGGGCCTCCTGTTCGCGTCCTTCGCCTTCTTCGAGGTGAAGTACAAGATCTTCGCCAACCCCGGCATGTTCTGGATCAGCCTGCTGATCCTGGCGGGCATCGCGGTCTATTTGGTCAAGGTGCCCCTGGCCAATGCCGGCGAGGCCGACGAGCCCGCGCCGCCCAGCGCCAACTTCTAGGCGGCATACCCGACTCCTCGGTGTTCAAATTATTGAATACAGGGAAGTAAACATAAACTCTGTGATCCCTGTCACGCGAGCGAGGCCCCAGACTGGGGCCTCGCTTCCTATGGGGGACCCCCATGTCCACGCCCACCTTCTCCCTTTCCTCCCCCGGTGGCATGAAGCCCGCAGCCAACCCCCTGGGCCTGTCCCGGGTGGACCACTTCCAGGTGACGGGCGCTATCGCTCGCCTGGAAGCGCTGTACCGGCGCCTGGGCTTCGCGCGGGTGGCCTCGGGCACGGCCCCCTGGGGCCGGGTGGTCCACCTGCGCCAGCAGCGCATGGACATCCTCATCTTCGAGGCTGATGGCAGCCATCCCGCCGGGCGCTATCTCGCGGACCATGGCGAAGGCGTCTGCGCCCTGAACTTCCAGGTGGAGCACCTGGAAGCGGCCCTGGCCTTCGCCCGCCAGCAGGGGGCGCGGGTGATGCTGGAACCGGAAACCCACCGTCTGGGCCATGGCACCCTCCGGTTCGCCGCCATCCAGGGGGTGGGGGATGTGTGGAACTTCCTGGTGGAGCGGACTGGGGAACTCGCCTCCTTCTGGCCGGGCCTCGCGCCGGATCCCCTGCCGGCCCTGTGCGATCCGGGCCTGGTCCGGGTGGACCACCTCACCAACAATGTGGGACCTGGCGAGATGGATGCCCTGGTGGCGTTCTACGAGCAGGTCTACGGCTTCGGGGTGACCCGGGAGTTCCACATTCGCGGCGCCCTGGGCACGGGGCTGGATTCCAAGGTGGTGCAGAGCGCCAATGGCCGGGTGATCATTCCCATCAACGAGCCCACCGACGCCAAGAGCCAGGTGCAGGAGTTCGTCGAGCGCCACGGCGGCCCCGGAGTCCAGCACATCGCCATGGCCAGCGCCGACATCATGGCCACCCTG
>JBBIHT010000297.1:0-2999 GCA_037446845.1 Geothrix sp.
CCGGATCGCGGAGCGGCCTAGGCCCCCAGGAAGGGCTCCCCTGCCGCCATCAGCGTGTTGGTCATCAATCCTGCGATGGTCAGGGGCCCCACACCGCCGGGAACGGGCGTCACGGCAGAGGCCACCTGCATGGCCTCGCCGAAGCGCACATCGCCGCAAAGCACCGCGCCCCTTGCCCGCAGGGTCTCCAGCTTCCGGGGCTCCCCGGCGAAAATCGCTTCCCCCAGAACCTGATCCGTCACGCGGTTGATGCCCACATCCACCACCACGGCTCCGGGCTTGATCCAGCCACCTTCCACCAGGCCGGGACGCCCCACGGCGGCTACCAGCAGGTCCGCCTCCCGGCACACGGCGGGCAGGTCCTGCGTGCGGCTGTGGGCGATGGTGACGGTGGCGTGCTGCTCCAGGAGCATCAACGCCATGGGCTTGCCCACGATCTCGCTGCGGCCCAAAACAACGGCGTGCAGCCCCTTCAGCGCCACCCCATGATGGGCCAGCAGGGACATGCAGGCGCTGGGGGTGCAGGGCCGCAGGCCCGGAAGCCCTTCCAGGAGCAACCCCTGGTTGGTGGGATGGAACCCGTCCACATCCTTGGCGGGGCTGATGCGGTGAAGGGCGCGCTTGGCATCCAGCCCCCTGGGCAGGGGCAGCTGAACCAGGATGCCATCCACATCGGAATCCGCATTGAGGCGATCAATGAGCTGATCCAGGAGGTCCTGGGGCGTCGCGGCCTCCAGGTGATGCTCCACGGAGGTGATGCCTACCTTGGCGCAGGCGGCGGACTTGTTGCGCACATAGACCTGGCTGGCTGGATCTTCCCCCACCAGCACCACCGCCAGGCAGGGGGGACGAAGGCCCCGCCCCTTCCGGCCCTCCACGCCCAGGCGCACGGCCTCCAGCATGCGTTCAGCGTGCGCCTTGCCATCCAGGACCGTTCCCATGATTCCCCCTCGCTCCCATTGAACCAGCCTATGCCCTCCCCTGAGCCCTTGAGCTGCTTGACGATTCGAGGTAGACTCGGGATTCAATTCGGCCATGGCCACCTGGTCCCCGGGTGCCAAGACTGGGTGGGTTCGGCCCACCTTTTTTGTTGTCCCCCGCCGCCTGTCCGGAGTTCCGTTGGATCTGAAGAAGCTGCAACCGCCCCTTGAGCACCAGTTGGCCCTGCTGGGCTATGAACTGGTGCACCTGGAATCGGTGCGGGAAGGGAAGGACGAGATTCTGCGGATCTACCTGGACCACCTGGATGCGGAGACCAGCCTGCGTCCCATCACCCTGGACGACTGCACCCGGGCCCACGAAGGCCTGCTGCCCTGGATGGATGTGGCATTCCCCGACCTGCGCGAGCACTTCGGCATCGAGGTGAGCAGCCCCGGCATGGAGCGCCCCCTGACCAAGGCGGATCATTTTCGCCGGTTCGCGGGGCGGCTGTGCCGTCTCCAGACGGGCACCCCCGTCAACGGCCAAAAGCGCTTCAAGGGCTGGATCGGGCCCGTGGAAGGCCTTGAACGCATGGGCCTGGAACTCATCCTGGAGGAGGATGGCGTCCTGAAGCGCATTCCCCTCGAGGCCATCCAGAAGTCCCGGCTCGCCCCCTTCGACGAAAGCAAGACCCCGCGGCCCAAGCACCTGACGGCCCGGCTCACCCCAGCACCGCATGCCGACGGCGTAGAGACAAGCGCCGCCGAAGACCAGGAGGCCTGACATGGCAACTGTCGCGACGACCTTTTTCGACAGCGTGAAGATGATCGCCGCCGAAAAGGGCATCAACGAGGAGGAAGTCTTCGCCGCTGTGGAGGAATCCCTGGCGAAGGCCGCCGACAAGTACTTCAATGCCCAGGATTTCTACGGCAACTTCCAGGCGCAGATGGACCGCGAAACGGGCGAGTTCCATGTGTACGCCCTGAAGCAGGTGGTGGCCGAGGTGGAGGAGGAGGATCTCGAGATCAGCCTCGCCGAGGCCCAGCAGCTGAACCCCGATGCGGCCGAGGGCGACACCCTCTGGCTGCCCCAGGACACCAGCCAGCTGGGGCGCATCGCCGCCCAGGCCGCCAAGCAGGTGCTGGTCCAGAAAGTCCGGGAGGCCGAGCGGGAGCACATCTTCACCGAATTCGCCAACCGCATCGGCGAAGTGGTGGTGGCGGAAGTGAAGCGTTTCGAGAAGAGCGCCATCGTCCTGGAAATTGACCGGGTGGAATCCATGCTCCGCCGCACCGAGGCCCTGCGTGGGGATCGCTTCGACAAGGGCCAACGCATCAAGGTGGTCATCGTCAGCGTGGACCGCAGCGCCAAGGATCCCCAGGTACAGGTGAGCCGCACGGATCCCCGGCTGCTCATCAAGCTCTTCGAGCAGGAGGTCCCCGAAATCCATGACGGCACCGTGGTCATCCGCAACTGCGTGCGCGAAGCCGGTGATCGGGCCAAGGTGGCGGTCCACAGCCTTGATCCCGATGTGGATCCCGTGGGAGCCTGCGTGGGCCTCAAGGGCAGCCGTGTCCAGGCCATCATCCGCGAACTCAAGAACGAGAAGATTGATATCGTCCGCTATTCCGATGACACCCATCAGTTCATCGCCAATGCGCTCAATCCTGCCAAGGCGATCCGCGTGAATATCGTTGATGCCGAGGCCCGCCGCGTGGAGGTGGTCGTGGACGACGAGCAGCTCAGCGTCGCCATCGGCAAGCGTGGGCAGAATGTGCGCCTCGCCGCCAAGCTCACCGGCTGGAACATTGATGTCCGAAGCGAGGCCGACAAGCGCCGCGAGGCCGAGGTTGCCATGGGCCTCGCCCTGCCTGGGGAGGAGACCTCGGAGACGCCCGCAGAGACTGCCACTCCAGTGTCCACCCTGATGGACGAACTCAAGGTCGAGGGACTGGATGCGGCCCTGGCCGAGCGACTTGCCGCCGCCGGCTTCCCCACCGCCAAGGCCATGTTCACCGCCACCGCCGAGCAGTTGATGCAGGTGGAGGGCGTGGACCAGGAGCTGTCCTTCCGTCTTA
>JBBIHT010000298.1:0-2994 GCA_037446845.1 Geothrix sp.
AGGTGGTGGTGCCGACGGACATCAAGCTCGAATGGTTGGGCCGGTTGATGGAGGCGGGCCTGGACATCCTCCAGGTGGGCTCCTTCGTCCACCCCGACAAGGTGCCCCAGATGGCGGACACGGACGAACTCTTCCGCTGCCTCTCCGCCCGGAAGCGGAACTCAGGCGTGATCTTGTCTGGCCTGGTGCTCAACGAGAAGGGCCTGGAAAGAGGCCTGGCCTGTGGCGTGGAGATGTTCTGCCTGGGGGTTTCCGCCTCCGAGACCCACAGCCGCAAGAACACCGGCATGTCCATCGAGGAAGCCATGAAACGAATTATCGCCATGGCGCTAGAAGCGAAAGCAGCTGGGAAGAAAGCGCAGGTCAGCGTCCAGAGCGCCTTCGGCTGCGGCTTCGAGGGAGCGGTCCCAGAAGGGCGCGTCATGGGCATGGTCGAGGCCTATCTGGCTGCGGGGTTGAAGGCCATCAGCCTGGCGGATACCGCAGGCCACGCCCACCCCGCGCAGGTGAAGGCCTACATCCAGCGCATCCTCACGATGGAGCCAAAAGCCGAGATCACGGCGCATATCCATAACACCTATGGGCTGGGCATGGCCAATGTCTATGCGGCCATGGACGCTGGGGCGACAGCCATCGAGACGAGTTTCGGGGGGCTTGGGGGATGTCCCTTCACCAAAGTGGCCGCGGGCAATGTGGCCACCGAGGACCTGGTCCACGGCCTGCAGCGCACCGGCCTGCGGCCTGACATCAAGCTGGGCGGCCTGATCACCGTGGCGCGGGATGTGGCCGCCTTCTTCGGGCGTGACCTGCCGGGCTGCGTCTACAAGACTGGCCCTTTGGCCGGGGGGTGGGGATGCGCCTGAAAATCCTGGAAGGCATCAAGGTCCTGGATCTCACCAATGTGCTTTCGGGACCTTTCACGACCTTGCATCTGGCCCTGCTTGGCGCCGAGGTCATCAAGGTGGAGAACCCCAAGGGCGGCGATCTCGCGCGCTGCCTGGGCATCCTTCCGGAGCTGAACAAGAAACTGATGGGGACCAGTTTCATCGCGCAGAACTGCAACAAGAAATCCATCACGCTTAACACCAAGGCGCCCGAAGGGAAGGCCCTGTTCCTTCGCCTGGTGAAGGACGCGGATGTGCTGGTCGAGAACTTCCGGCCGGGTGTCATGGACCGGCTTGGGCTTGGCTACGGGACGCTGGCAGAGATCAACCCGAAGCTCATCTACTGCGCCATCTCCGGCTTCGGCCAGACGGGGCCGGATGCCCTCAAGCCCGCCTACGATCAGATTATCCAGGGCCTCTCGGGTGAGATGGCCGTGAATGGCGATGAGCGGCTGAATCCCTTGCGCACCGGGTTTCCGGTATGCGACACCGTGGGTGGGCTCAATGCCGCCTTTGCGGTCATGGCCGGGCTGTTCCACCGGGAACGCTCCGGCGAAGGGCAATTCATTGATGTCGCGCTGCTGGACAGCATCATGCCGCTCATGGGCTGGGTGGCGGCGAATCTCCTCATCGCCGGGCAGCAGCCAACCCTCATGGGCAACGACAATTTCACCGCCGCGCCCAGTGGAACTTTTCTCACCCAGGATGGGTACATCAATATCGCGGCCAACAAGCAGGAGCAGTGGGAAGCCGTCTGTGAGGTGCTGGAGGTCCCAGAGCTGAAGTCGGACCCGCGCTTCCAGGAGCGGGATATGCGCAAGCAGAACCGCAGAGTGCTCACGCCGCTGCTGGAGGCGAAGTTGTCCCGGAAACCCACCGCATTCTGGGTGGAGGCGCTCAATGCCAGCGCAGTTCCCAGCGGTGCGATCCTCACGCTGGAACAGGCCCTGCGGCAACCCCAGGTGGCCCACCGGAGGGTGTTGCAGAAGGTGCCGGTGGCAGGCCTGGGCGATGTGGAAGTCTTCGGGCTCACGGCGCGATTCGAAAAGACACCGGGAGCCGTGGAGGCCCCACCACCAACGCTGGGTGAGCACAACCAGCAGGTATATTCATCCCTCGGCCTCTCCGAGGGAGAGCAGGCCGAATTGAAATCAAAGGGTGTCATCTAGGAGGTTCCATGGGCATGACGGTTGTTGAAAAAATCCTGGCCCGCGCCGCGGGTCTTGCTTCCGTGCAGGCGGGGGATGTGGTGGAGCCCAGGGTGGACCTGGCCATGTCCCACGAGAACGGTGCCCTGGTCATGAACCAGTTCGCCGAGGTGTACCAGGGCACGGGCCTTTCGCCGAGGATATGGGATCCCTCCCGCATCGCCATCATTCTGGATCATCGGGTGCCGGCGGAGGGTCCCAAGACCGCCACCAATCACAAGAAGATCCGGGACTTCGTGGCCGCCAACGGCATCACCAAGTTCCACGATGTGCGGGGGGATGTGGGCGGCATTTGCCACCAGATCCTGCCCGAGTACGGCTATGTGCGGCCAGGCTTCGTGGTGGTCGGCACCGATTCCCACACCACCTCCCACGGTGCCATGGGCGCCTTCAGTTTCGGCATCGGTGCCACCGAGATGGCCTCCGTCTGGGCCCTGGGCATTGCCCTGAACATCGAAGTGCCCGCCACCATCAAGGTATCGGTGACGGGCAAGTTCCCGTCCTTCGTGGGGCCCAAGGACTTGATCCTCCATGTCATCGGGAAACTCACGGCCCAGGGCGCCAACTACAAGGTGCTGGAGTTCCACGGCGAGACCATCCGGAAGATGAGCACCAGCGGCCGCCTCGCCATCTGCAACATGAGCGTGGAGGCCGGTGCCACCTCCGGCATCGTGCCCGGAGACGAGGAGACCGTGCGCTACCTGCGGGAGGAGGCGGGCGTCACCGAGGCCATCCCCTGCACAACGCCGGACGCCGACGCCGTGTACTGCCAGACCGTGGAGATTGATGTCTCCACGCTGGTGCCCCAGATCGCCTGCCCCCACATGGTGGACCACGTGAAGCCCGTGGATCAGGTCGTGGGCACGAAGGTCCAGCAGATCGTCATCGGCAGCTGCACCAAC
>JBBIHT010000299.1:0-2989 GCA_037446845.1 Geothrix sp.
GGGGATCAGGGCCGTGGCCATGGACATGCACGCCCCCTTCGAGGTGGAGGTGCGGGCTCAGTGCCCAAAGGCGGAGATCGTCTACGACCTCTTCCATGTGGTGATGAAGTACGGCCGGGAAGTCATCGACCGGGTGCGGGTGGACGAGGCCAATCGGCTGAGGAAGGACAAGGCCGCCCGGAAGCTGGTGAAGGGCTCGAAATGGCTTCTCCTCGCCAACCGAGAGAACCTGACGAAGCCCGTCCAGCGGGTCCATCTGAAGGAACTGCTGGAAGCCAACCAGGCCCTGATGACGGTCTACCTCCTCCGGGACGACCTGAAGCGGCTGTGGGGCTACATCCGCGAAGGCTGGGCGAGATGGGCTTGGGAGGACTGGCTGGCCAGGGCCATGGAGAGCGGCCCCGCCCCCCTCAAGCCCTTCGCCAGGAACCTCGCCAAACGAATCGACGGCATCCTCGCCCCATGCCGCTGGAAGCTCAACACCTCAGTCCTCGAAGGCATCAACAACAAGGTCAAGGTCATCAAGCGCATGGCCTACGGTTTCCGTGACGACGACTACTTCACCCTCAAAATCCGCTCAGCCTTCCCCGGTAATGCGCGATGAACCAACAGATTTGCCTGTGCCAGGTTCTTCTACCACCATGCGAATTGGACCCGCCAACATCTTGAATCCAGACCCGAGTGGATATCTTGCAGGTGGTTCGTTTGCCGTCAAACCGCCAGTATTGCCTCCTGGTGCCATGAGTCAGCTTAAGGCGCCCCAAGTCTATGTTGTTGTCAACGAGGAGACTGTTGATATCCCTGATCTATTGTTGGCGATGGTTGATGGTGGGCTCGCCAAGCTGGTGGCGGATGACGGAACAAAGCGAGACTTTTCTGTGGTTCATCGTCTGGTGAGGGTTGGTGGGTAGGACCCAGCCCAGCACCTGCGTCACGGAGAAGGCCGAGGCCTGACTCACAGACGACTCCTGGGCGTGGCGGCCACCCGAAACCCAAGCGTGTTGCCCCGCGCGTCGGGGCGGTTGAAGCCGCGGTAGGCCGAGCGGATTTCCTTGGGGCGGCTGGCAAACGAGCCGCCCCGGTTCACGCGGAACTGCCCCGTGGCCGGACCGCTTGGATCCTGGGTGGCCTCGGGCTGCTGGTAGAACCCTTCGTCGTACCAGTCCTGGCACCACTCCCACACATTGCCGTTCATGTCATGGAGCCCGAAGGCATTCGCCTGCTTCTGCCCCACGGCCTGGGTCCGCAGGTTGCCGCCCCAGTGGGCGTACCAGGCGATGGCGTCGATATCCCCATAGCGGTCGCCCGTAGTGCCGGCCCGGCAGGCGTACTCCCACTCGGCCTCCGTGGGCAGGCGGAAGGTCCATGCGTCCTGCATCCCGTTGAGGGTCGTGAGGAACTGCTGAACGTCTTCCCAGCTCACCGACTCCACGGGGGCATTGAGTCCCGAGGTCTTCATGGCTGCTGGATTGTTCCCCATCACCTCCTGCCATTGCCCCTGGGTGACCGGGAACTGTCCCAGCCAGAACCCGCGACTCAGGCTGACGGCATGGGCCGGTGCCTCGTCCCCCTCACTGCCGTTGGAACCCATCTCAAACGATCCCGGCGGAACCCAGACCAGCTGGATCTTGCTGACGGCATCCCGGTCCTTCTCGCCCGGGACATGGAACAGGCTGGCCACATCGCCACGTCCGTCCTGCAGCCACTTCAGGTAGGTTTCGCCCCGGGGCACCCCCTTGAGCATGGCCGCTAGGCGGTGATGTTCCTCGTGCCGCCACGCCTGGTAGCCCGATGGGTTCAGGCTGCCCCGGGCCTGTACGGCAAGGGTGGCGGATTGCCAGAGCCTCAGGTTCACCTCCTGCTCATGGAGCCACTGCCGTGCCTGGTCATCCTTGTCGGTGTAGGGGTTGTCCTCGGTCCAGTCGCGGCGGGCCTCTTCCAGGGCCGCGAGCTTGGCTGCGGGAGTTGCGTCCTTCCTGGCCAGGGTGGCCTTGAGCTGGGCCATGGCCTGATCCATGTCTGCCTGCCAGGTCATCCACTCGCCCACACTGCGGGTGCGGGGCGTGCTGGCAGAGAGGAAGGGGGCAGGTGTCGCGGGCAGCGGAGACCCAGCGGGCCGGAAGTAGAAATCTCCCGTGAGGCTGCTGCTGTCCCAGGGTATCTGCTGATCGCGGGAATCACGCTTCACGCCGATGCGCACCTGCTTGAACACCTGCTCCACGTTGAGGCCTGGCTGTTGCAGGGCCTGGAGGATGTGGTGGGTGTAGAGGCCGTTCTGGCCCTCACCATCGCTGGCGGTGCTGCCAGGGGCTGTGGCGAAGGCCACGAAGCTGCCGCTGGGGGCTTCCATCTGGAAGAGGCCGCGGCTGGCGCTGCGGAAGCTGCGGGCGAAGGGATTGTTGCGGCAGGCATCCAGGATGAGGATGTTCAACCGATTGCGGGCGGCGTCCATCTTGCCTAGCACCGCATTCACATCGAGGGCCTGCACCGGCACTTCATCCTCAGTGGCGATGTCCACACCCACGGGGATGAGGAAGTTGGTGCCCCTTACGGCCATGCCGTGGCCCGCGTAGTAGAACAGGCCCACCCCGCCGCCATGGATGCGCTCGCCGAACTCCCGCACCGCCCGGAACATGGTGGCCCGGTCGGCATCCACCAGCAGACTCACCTGGAAGCCGCAGGCCTGCAGCGCCTGGGCCATGGCCTTGGCATCGCTGGGCGGGTTCCTGAGGGGCGCCTCCTTGTAGGCCCCGTTGCCGATCACCAGCGCGATGCGGGCTTCCTTTTCGGCGGGCTGTGCCGGGGCCTGCTGCGGGCGCAGGGTGCGGGGATCCTGGGCGCAGAGGCCAAGGGCAAGTATCCCGGTGAGGATGGGGAGCAGCATCCGGCTCATGGGCTCCTCAGTCTGGGGCTGTACGGCGTGGCAGGGACAGGTTCCCAGATCCGGCCCCTGATTGCACCTCCGGCCCAAAGCACGCGGGTGGGTAGG
>JBBIHT010000300.1:0-2986 GCA_037446845.1 Geothrix sp.
TCACCATCACCTTCAAACTCGGCACGGACGTGGACAAAGCCCAGGTGCAGGTTCAGAACCGCGTCTCGGTTGCCGAACCCAAGCTCCCGGAACAGCAGGTCATTGAGTGCATCCAGGGCCTTGTGGGTGTTCCAGGGCAGGGGCATGCGCCCAGCGAGGAGATTCGCCCACTCATCCAGACAAGCACCCACGGGCAGCGGGTCAGGGTCATCCAGGGCCGGACCCACCGCATGGACAGCGCCCGCCGCCAGATCCCTGCAGGCTGGATCCTCCCGCAGGTACTCCAGCAGGGACATCAGCCCCGCCGGCGGAGGATCGCCCGGCCCCCCAGCGCCGCCACCACGAGCGCCAGGGCCCACAGCGACCATCGCTGCCAGGATCCGCTGGCGGCCTGAATTTTCCGCGCCTCGCTGGCCTTCCGGGCGTTCTCCTCCCAGGACAGTTTGGACTGGGCTTCCCGGGCCTCCGCCACGGCCTTGCGACCTGAATCCCGGGAGACCTGAAGCTCCTTGGCCGTTGCATCCTGCTCTTCCTGGGCCCCCAGCACGGCCATCTGGTTCTCGTCCTTTGCTGGCGGTTGCGTGGACTGGAATGAGCTGGGAACGAACTGTTCTCCCTCCACCTCGCCGGAAGACGGACCTGACGAGAGCAGGGAATCGGCCAGGGTCTGGATATCATTCCGCAGCCCCTGGAGCACCTGGTTCTGGCGATGAATCTGGACCCCCTGGAGCCAGAGGAGCAGCACCTGGATCCCAAGGAACAGGGGAATGGTCCATCGAAGGGAAGAACGGCGCATCAGGCCTCCCTCCCTAGGATAAACAGAGTCCGGTCATCCCGGTTCTGGGTTTCGAAGGTGGCGACATCCTGGAACAGGGCCTCACAGGCCGCCCGGGGGCTGCCCGTGCTCCATAGGCGCCGCAACTGGAAACAGAAGCGGGCCAGGCCATAGAGTTCGCCCCGGCTGTTCATGGCCTCAGAGAGTCCGTCGCTGTAGAGCACCAGCCACCCTTTTGGGGGAAGGATGCCTTCCTGGATCTCCCAGTCACCGGAGGCGGCTGGGCGGAGACCCAGCCCCCGGCCATGGGGTAGAAGCTCCCTCGGGTCATTCGTCTCCCCCTCCTGGAGGAGCAAGGCACCGGGGTGGCCCGCCCGTGCCAGGCGGTAGGCTCCGTTCGAATCCCATTCCAGGAGAATCAGCGTGAGAAACCCCTTGGGGCCAAGCAGGTGGCGCAGGGTCTGGTCCATGCCCCGGAGAATCTCCTCCAGCGGCAGATCCTCCCGTTGCACCGCCTGCTCCAGGAGCGCGGTGGCCTGGGCCATGTACAGGGCGGCGGCCAGACCCTTGCCACAGACATCACCCACTGCGGCCAGCCAAGTGCCCCCGGGCCGCCGTCTCACGAAGAGCAGGTCCCCGCCCGTTTCCAGGGCCGGTTCCAGGCGGAGCGCCACCTGGAACCCGGGCAGGGGCGGCAGGTGGCTGGTGACCAGACCTTCCTGGATCTGCCGAGCCGTTTCCATTTCCTGGCTGAGCCGCTCCTGAGCCAGGAGGCGCTGGTGCATGCGGGCGGTTTCCAGGACCTGTCCGGCCGCCAGGGCCACCTCCCGGAGCAGTTCCCGATCCTCGCGTCCGTAATTCAACTCGGCGTACTTGCCGCCCAGCAGGACAACGCTGTGGGGCGAATCCCCAGCCAGGATAAGGAGCATGAGCTCGGCGCCCATGGCGTCCAGGTGGGCGCGGGTGGTGCCGCCTCCATCGCGGACCCAATCGGCTTCCTCGGTACCAAGCCCCAGCACCAGCTCGCCGTTGTCCCGCGCCAGGCGCAACAGGCCAGGGGGCAGGCCCATGAGGCTCGGTGGGAAGGCCAGCCGGCGATCCTCCCGGTCCGCGCCCTCTGCCGCTGGCAGCAGCACTTGGTTGTGCTGGATGGGCAGGACCGCCAGGAACTGGGGCTGGAAGGCTTCCACCAGGGCCCGCCGTAGGGACTTCACAAGCGATTCCTCACTGAACCGCTTGCGGGGTTCCCGGATAGCGGAAAGCACGATGTCCCTGGTACTGGCGAAATCCCGCCGGAAGCGGCGACGAATGCCTTTGAGCAGCCAGCGGAGAGCCCACCCCAGGGGCAGGGCCAGGACGCCGATCAGGGCCCCGGCCCAGCCCGAGGGGATGGAAGCCAGGTGGGAGAAGGCCCAGGCCAGGCCCCCCAGGTAGGCCGCCACCGTGAGGACCAGGATGGCCATGTAGCTGACCCAGCGCACCAGCACCTTGCGCACATCGAAAAGCCCGTGGCGGAAGATCGCGTAGGCGAAACTGAGGGGCAGCAGAGGGGCGGGAAGGAGGAAGATGAAGGCCTGCCGCTGGAAGAGCAGGCTGCTGCCGTAGCGTGCCTGCAGCACGCGCCAGGCCAGCAGATCCAGGCAGAGGATGGCGGCCAGCGCCAGGGAAGGCACCAGGGCCTTCCGCAACCGGTCGGGGGCCAGGAAGGCTCCCCGGAGGAAGAACCCCAGCCCGGTGAAGGCCGCTGCCATGAACAGGGCTACCCGGAAGTAACGCAGACCCGCGAGCAGCCCCTTCAGCAGGCCCTCGGGCTCCCCGCCACCGGGTAGGCGCAGCATGCCATCCCCGGCCACAGCCCAGATGCCTATCAGGACCTGGAACAGGGCCAGGAGCAGGAAGGTCCCGTAGATACCCCTGAGCACCTTGCGGCTACGACGCCACTCGAAGGGGTGGGGGAAGCGAAGGAAGAAGTGGATCCAGAGGGCCGGCAGGAGGGCAGAGGCGAGACTGGCCAGGAGCACGACCCCGATTTGCATGCCCATGGGCCCATTGCCGGGCTGCACGGCACCCGAGAGCAGCAGGGCCGTCGTGGCCAGATAGAAGAAATGCCGGGAGGACTTCCGCTCGGGTGCCGAGTAGATCACCAGAAGACTGATGCCCCAGGCCAGGATCCCGTTCAGCAGGAGGGCCAACTGCATGGGGTCCAGGGGC
>JBBIHT010000301.1:0-2985 GCA_037446845.1 Geothrix sp.
GTTCTTCAGCTTCGTGGGCACCGTGCTGGGCGGCATCTGGGCCGACCAGTCCTGGGGCCGCTTCTGGGGCTGGGATCCCAAGGAGAACGGCGCCCTGCTCATCGTCCTCTGGAACGCCATCATCCTGCACGCCCGCTGGGCCGGTTATGTGCGCGAGCGCGGCATCATGGTCATGGCCATCTTCGGCAACATCATCACCGCCTGCTCTTGGTTCGGCGTCAACATGCTCGGGGTGGGTCTCCACTCCTACGGCTTCATGGACCAGGCCTTCTGGGCCCTGACCGGCTTCATCGCCAGCCAAGCCCTGTTCATGGCCCTGTGCTACGCCCCGGCGCGGTTCTGGATCATCCGAACGGGCTCGCGTTCCTAGGCGCTACGATCCCTTCCCCTGCAAATAGGCCCCCGACAACCGGGGGCCTATTTCTGCAGAATGGAGGAGGGCGAGTCAGAGCTGCAGCCACTGCCTGACCAGGACCTCGAACCGCTCGCCCCGCTGCTCGAAATTGTCGAATTGATCGAAGCTCGCGCAGGCCGGACTCAGCAGAACCTGATCCCCGGGACGAGCCAGGAGGAAAGCCCGGCGCACGGCCTCGTCGAAGACGGGAACCACCTCATGGGGCAGGTCGCCAAGATCCCGCTGGAGCTGGGGGATCGCCTCGCCAAGGAACACGAGACGATGGAGTTTCCCCTCCAACGCTGGGCGCAGGGGCTGGTAGCTGGCGCCCTTGTCGGTGCCGCCCAGCAGAAGCACCAGCGGCCCCGGCAAGGCGCGAATGGCCGTGAGGGTGGCGTCCACATTGGTGCCCTTGGAATCGTTGTAGGCCTGGATTCCGCCCTTATTGCCGCAGGGGGCCATGCGATGGGCCAGCCCTGGGTAGCTGCGCAATCCGGCCTGGAGCCCTGCCCAGGAGGCACCGCCATGGGCGGCGAGCAGCATGGCCGCCAGGGCATTCTCCACATTGTGGTCGCCGGGGATCCGCAGCTCCGCCCGGTTGATGACCACCCGCCCCCGCAGCCGCAGGTCACCCTGGGCACCGCACCACGCTTCGCAATCCCGCCAGCCGAAGCGGGCCAGTTGCCCCTGCCCAGGCGCCCCCTGCCAGAGGGATTCCTGGGCCAGAGGCACCACCCGGAGGTCGCCCCCGTCCTGGCGCTCGAAGATCCGGAGCTTGGCCTGGTGGTATGCCTCGAGGGTGCCGTGGCGGGCCAGGTGATCGGGAGTGAGATTGAGCAGGGCCGCGGCTTCGGCATGAAAGGCCGTCACGGATTCCAGCTGGTAGCTGCTGAGTTCCACGATAAAAACGGTGCCCGGCGCGGCCCCCTGGATGGCCTCGATGAAGGGCTTGCCCAGGTTCCCGCAGGCGATGGCAGCCAGGCCTGATTCACGCAGGAGGTGGGCCGCCAGGTCCGTGGTGGTGCTCTTGCCATTGGTTCCCGTCACCGCCAGGACTCGGCTTCCGTCATCCCGGAGGCGCAGGTGCCGATGGGCCAGCTCGATCTCCCCGCGCACCGGAATCCCCCGCCGCACCGCTTCAGCCACGAAGGGCAGCGAGGGGGGGATGCCCGGGCTGATGATGATCTCGTCACAGCCCTCCAGGAGGGCCAGGGGGTGGCTTCCCCAAACCCCCGGAATGCCGCGATGGGCCAGATCCGCTTCCAGCTCAGCCTCCGGCTCGGACCGCTGGTCCGTGAGCAGCACCGGATGGCCGAGGCCCGCCAGAAACCGTGCCGAAGCCAAGCCCGACCGCCCTGCCCCCAACACCACCGTACCCATGGCACCTCCCCTTCCAGCCTACCGGGACAGATCCCCTTGAGCGCAGTACACTGGGCTCAGGACCCTTGTTTGAGTGCGGAGTGGCCATGCCCAAGGGCATCCTGAAAACCTTATTGCGAGGCGAGGGGGCACTGGTACCTCATGTGCAGCCCATGTACCGCCTCAGCGACAACCGGCTGGTGGCGCGCGAGTACCTGGCCCGCTACCAGGATGCCGATGGGCTCGCCCATCCGGTGGGTCCACTGCTTCAGGATCCCCAGGTGCTACCCGAGGAGCGGCTGGTCCTGGACCTGCGTTTCCTGGAGGCCACCTTCCAGACCATGGCCCAGCAGGGGGATGGCTCGTACCTCCATTTCGTGAACCTCGAACCCGTAAGCCTGGAGGCCCCTGGATTCTGGGAGGCCCTGCCCCGCTGGCTGGGCGCCCTGCCCTTCGGCGCGAACCGCATCGTCATGGAGTTCACCGAATCCCAGGGCATCCATGATGCTGCCCTTCTCCACGGCTTTGCCCAGCGCATCCGGGGCTTCGGACTCAGCGTGGCGGTGGATGATCTTGGCGCCGGCGTGGCCAGCCTCACCCACATGGCCCGCCTCGCCCCGGATTTCATCAAGGCCGATCGCAGTCTCGTCGAGCAGGTGCACCGGCGCCCCTATCAGGCCGCCCTGCTCAATGCCCTCGCCCATTTTGCCAACGCCATGCGCATCGGCTTCATCGCCGAGGGCATCGAGTCCATGGAGGAGCTGGAATGCGTCATGGATGCCGGAGTGCCCTGGGGCCAGGGTTTCATCCTCGGCCAGCCCTGGCCTACCCGGCCAAGACCTATCGCAGTTTGAGCGAGCTGATCGCGAGAATCGAACAAACGATGGCGGTGATCCAGAGGCGGATGACCACCTTGGTTTCCTGCAGGCCGCCCAGCTCCAGGTGGTGATGAAACGGCGCCATGCGGAAGATGCGCTTGCCGCCCCGCAGCTTGAAGCTGCCCACCTGGAGGATGACGCTCACCGCCTCCAGCACGAAGAGGCCCCCGGCGATCACCAGTAGGACTTCCTGCTTGATGATGAGGGCCACGGTGCCCAGGGCCCCCCCCAATCCCAGAGCCCCGGTATCACCCATGAAGACTTCCGCGGGATGGGCATTGAACCACAGGAAACCGAGGCTGGCCCCGGCCATGGCCCCCATGAACACCGACAGTTCGGCGCCCCCGGCCACAT
>JBBIHT010000302.1:0-2977 GCA_037446845.1 Geothrix sp.
GCCGGTGCAGAAACGGTCGGCGATATCGATGAAGCCGAAGCGCGGGCTCATCCATAAAATCAATTCTTCCGACAGACGCGATAAGTGTGTCATCACCAGCGCGGAACACGCAGTGAATTCGATGGCGAAGTCGCGGTCGGAAACGGCGTCCAGCGAGTTCTGGCAAACGGCCTCGAAGCCCAATAATTCCGCCACCAATTCGCGTTTGATCGGATAGCTGGTTCCCGCCAAAGCGGCCGCGCCCAGCGGCAAACGGTTGACGCGTTTGCGGCAATCCTGCAGGCGCTCCGCATCGCGCTGCCTTGTCGAACTCACGTTCCATGTCAGGCCCCCGGTCAGCAGCACCGCATCCACGGGTTCACCATCAAAGGCTGGCACCAGCGCCGTGATGGCCTTGGCAATCTGGTAGGCCATGGCCTCATAGACCAGCCTGGCGTCAGGCTCCCCTGCCTCCATGCGCCGCTCCACTTCGCGCATGTCGTCGGTGCCGAGCAGATTCATCAGCCCGCCGCGCCCCTTGTTCATGAGTTTCAATTCGGCCTGGGAATAGCGACCAGAGAAACAGAGTTCCAGGAGCTGCCCTGCGGGCAGGCTGCCGGAACGCTGGGGAGAGAAGGGCCCTTCCCCATCCAGGCCATTGTTTACATCGTAGTAGCGCCCATTCCGATGGGCTCCCACGGTGATGCCCCCGCCCATATGGGCCACGATGACCCGCACGCGCTCGTAGAAGGTTTCGCGTTCCTCGGCATAGCGGCGGGCCGTGGCGATCTGGTTCAGGGCATGGCTGATGATGCGCCGGGGCAATTCCTTTACGCCGGAGATTTTCACTTTGGGATCGGCCTCGTCCACCACCACCGGATCCACGATATAGGCAGGTTTGCCCGACCCTGCCACCAGCGCCGCTGCGATGATCCCGCCAAGGTTGGAGGCATGCTCGCCACGAATGCCAAGCCTCAGATCCTCCAGCATGGCGGGGTTCACGGTCCAGGTGCCATGGGCGATGGGCCGCAGGAGCCCCCCCCGTGCCGCCACCGCATCCAGATCGCCCAGGCCGTATCCGTGCTTCGACAGGAAACCGAGCACGGCGTCCCTGCGGAAGGCGAACTGTTCGGTGATGGCCTTACCCTCGAACGCGTTCAGCTCGAGTGCCGGGTGTTGCAGCTCCTCCGTGACCCGCTCCTCATCTCCCTCGAACAGGGAGGTCTTGGTGGAGGTAGAACCGGGATTGAGCACCAGCACCCGATGACGGTGGAAGAAGGTGTCCTTGGGCGTGCGCTCCCATTCGCCATACGCATGCAGGCGGGCTACGGAGGCCTTGACCGCCAGGCGCACATCCTCCGGGGCGCAGTCCATGGGCAGATCCACCCCCTGGAACCATAGCCCGAACATCACCGGGAATTTGCGGGCCTCCGGGAAACGAGTCGCGTACAGGTTGTAGAGCAGGTTTCCCATGTCGAGGTTGGGGCAGACAATTACATTGGGCCCACCTTCCCAGGGCATGCTTTCGGCGTGGTACAGGCCTGCGGAGCGCCGTGACAACGCCACGCTAACCTTGACCTCGCCCCGGATGTGGATGGTCCCGTAGCGGTCCGCATGGCGAACCCGCTCCGCCAGGATTCCCGGCACCAGCTCCGCCGCCTGACGCACCAGCTCGGGCGATGGACCTTCGTCGCTCCCCCGGTTGGAGTAGGAGACCATGGCACAACGGATCTCAGGCAACACCTCCACGGGGATGAGATCCCGGGCTATCGCACAGGTGCCCACCGCCACCTCCGCCAGGGTGGTGGGAGTCATGGTGGCATTCACACCCACATCCCCGAACACGACGATGTTCTTCGGATAGACATCTGAAGGATGACTGTCCGGCAGGACGAATACACCCGCCTCGCAGGTGACGCTCCGCTGAGCGAGGATTTCCACCATGGGCCTGAAAAAGTCCCGAGGTTCGTGGGAGGCCCCCCCCACCACCATGTCCGCATGCCCTTCCTTCACCGCCCAGATGCCAAAATGGGCCGGGTCCGCCATGCGCTGCCGGATGACTTCTGCGGGTTCGAGAGCCTTCCCCTTCGCCTGCTGATGGGCCACACAGGCCTCGGTGAAGGCTTCGACCAGATCCGGCCTGGAGGAGGGCGCGATGAAGGCGCTCTCCGAGAGTGCATACTCCACCCGGTCGGCACCGAGATGCCCGAGCTCCCTGGCTGCTAGGTCCCGTACCTCCGGCTCCGAGGCCAGCAACACCGGGCGCACGAAGCGGGTGAGATGGCAAACCGCCTCCAGGGTCCGAGGCTCGAGCGCCTCCGGGAATACCACCGTGGGACGGTTCCGGGGCTCGGCCAGCAGGCGGCCATCAAGGGAGGATTCAATGTCAAACATGGGACTCCGCGGGCAGGAGACTTCAAGTCCCCGAGTGTACCAGGGGCCCCTCGCTCCCCGGACCGACCGCCCTTGATCGTCATCACAAAGGTTCGCGGCAAACCCCCGTCAGCATTATATTTCAATTATAGCTACCGTGAGGTTATTTATGCCTCGACACGCGACTCCCTCCGAAGCCATCGCCTGCGTGCAATCTGGACACCGGGTGTTCATTCACGGAGGCGCGGCGACGCCCAATTGCCTCCTGGATGCCCTGGTCGCCCAGGCGGAGCGCTTGCGGGATGTGGAGCTCATTCACATCCATGTCACCGGCGACGCGGCCTACGCCCGCCCCGAGTTCGCTCGCAGCTTCAGGGTGGCCAACCTCTTCGTGGGGCCCAACATGAGGGCGTTCGTGGGCACGCCGAGAGTGGACTATCTCCCCTGTTTTCTGTCTGAAATACCCAACCTGTTCCGCTCGGGCAGGCGGCCCCTGGATGTTGCCATCCTCCATGTGTCGCCTCCGGACGCCCACGGATTTTGCACCCTTGGCACGGGGGTGGATGTGGCCCGGGCCGCGGCTGATTCTGCTGCGATCATCGTGGCCAAGGTGAATCCGTGCATG
>JBBIHT010000303.1:0-2973 GCA_037446845.1 Geothrix sp.
CCCGCCCGCCCCCCAGGCCCCCCCACGCCCCCAGCCGGTGCCCGAGGCTCCCGCTCCCGCACCCGCTCAGGTCCAGCAGCAGTCGCAGGCCGCGCCAGCGGCGCCTTCAATCACCGAACCTGCGGGCGTGGCGAACCAGGTGGCACCTGCCTATCCCATGCGAGCCGTCCAGATGCGCTGGCAGTTGAATGCGGATCACATCGTGCGCCTGAAAGTCTTCGTGGGTGAGCAGGGGCAGCCCCTGAAGGTCAGCATCATGGAAGGCGTGCCGGGCACCTTCGGTTTTGACGAGGCCGCCATCGAGGCCGCCAACAAGAGCACCTACCGCCCGGCCATGCGGGATGGCCGGCCCGTGAAGGGCTGGACCAATGAATTCCGCTATGTGTTCCCCAAGCGAAGATAGCCAGCCACTTCCCGGTGAAAAGGCCTCCGTCAGGGGGCCTTTTCAGGCTCCCTGGGCGGCCCTGCTTGCCAAGCCATCAACGCGCTCGTTTTCCGGGTGGCCCACATGGCCCTTGATCCACCGCGCCTCCACGCGGTGTCGCGCCAGTTGCGCATCGAGGGCCTGCCAGAGATCGGCATTGAGGACGGGCTTGCCATCGGCCTTCCGCCAGCCTCGCCGTTTCCAGTCCTTCAGCCAGGAGCAGATGCCCTTAACCACATACTGGCTGTCACTCTGCAGGAGCACTTCGCAAGGCTTCGTCAGCACTTCCAGGCCCCGAATGGCCGCGGTCAGCTCCATGCGGTTGTTGGTGGTGGCCTTTTCCGAGCCGGACCCTTCCTTCTCCTGGATGCCGGTGGCCAGGCGCACCCGCAGGAGGTACCCCCAGCCGCCGGCCCCCGGGTTTCCGAGACAGGCGCCGTCGCAGAAGAGTTCGATCCTCATCCCACCAGGGTAGGGGATGTGGCGGCAACGGTGGCTACGGACTTGCGGAGCAGCTCGACGCCCAGGTCCAGGTCCGCCGTGGAAAGGTTCATGGCGGGGCGGAAGCGAAGGCCCTTGTCGCCAGTGGAAAGGATCATCATCCCCAGCTCGTGGCCCTTGGCCACCACGGCGTTGCGCAGGTCTGGCGTGGCGAGGTCCAGGGCGCAGAAGAGGCCCCGGCCCCGAGGGTTGGCGGTGAATTCCGGGAAATCACGGTGGATCTCCTGGAGTCCACTGAGCAGGCGCTCGCCCTGGTTCACCCCGTGTTCCAGCAGCTTCTCCTCCTCGATCACCTCGATGATGCGCGTGCCGCGCACCATGTCCACCAGGTTGCCACCCCAGGTGCTGTTGATGCGGCTGGGCACCTTGAAGACGCTTTCCACTTCGTCCAACCGCGGGCCGGCGGCGATGCCGCAGGTCTGGGCCTTCTTGCCAAAGCTGATGATGTCAGGCTTCACATCGAACCACTGGTGGGCCCACCACTTGCCCGTGGCGCCGAAGCCGGTTTGCACTTCGTCGAAAATCAGCAGGAAATCATGACGATCCGCGAGAACACGGAGCTTCTTCAGGAACTCGGCGCGGAAGTGGTTGTCGCCGCCCTCGCCCTGGATGGGCTCGATGATGAGGCAGGCGATGTCGTCGGGATCCTTCGCCACGGCGGCTTCGATGGCGGCGATGGATTCGGCTTCCGCGGCCTCGATCTTGGCGAGGTCCATGGGGAAGGTCAGCTTGGGGTTCGGCACGCGGGGCCAGGGGAACTTGGGGAAGTACTGGTGCTTGCGGGGATCGGCGGTGTTGGTGAGGCTCATGGTGTAGCCGCTGCGGCCGTGGAAGGCCTCGCGGAAGTGGATCACCTGGGAGCCCTTCTCACCCTTGCCCGCGGCCAGGTTCTTGCGCACCTTCCAGTCGAAGGCCGCCTTCAGGGCGTTTTCCACCGCCAGGGCGCCGCCATCAATCCAGAACAGGTGGGGCAGGTAGTCTGGCGCGGCGTGGGTGCCAAAGGCCTCCACCCACTCCGCGAAGGCCGTGGTGTAGATGTCCGAGTTGGCGGGCTTGTTCACGGCGATCTCGCCCAGGCGCTGGACGAAGGCGGCCTCCCGCAGGCGGGGATGATTGTGGCCCAGGGGCGTGGTGGCGAAGAAGGTGTAGAAATCCAAATATTTGCGGCCATCCCGGGCATCCACGATCCAGGAACCCTGGGACTTTTCCAGGTCCATCACCAGGTGAAAGCCATCCACCAGCATGTGGCGGCCCAGGGTGTCGAAAACGGTGTTGGGGTCGAGACGGGTCATGGAACCTCCGGGTACGGGTCCAGTGTAGAGTTGGGGTTCGTACGGAGACACGCATGATTCCCTGGATAGCGGTTCAAGAAGCGCCTCTGGAGATCATCTCTTTACGAAGTGTCATGGAAGATCCCCATGCCGGCGCCCTAGTCCTGTTCGAGGGCCGGGCCCGGGATCACCACGAAGGCCGCCCCGTGCTGGAACTGGCCTACGAGGCCTATGTGCCCATGGCCGAGAAGGAACTGGGCCTCCTGCGCGAGGTGGCCATCGAGCGCTACGGCCTCACCCGCTGCGCCATCCACCATCGCATCGGTGTGGTGCCCCTCACGGAGGCCGCTGTCATCGTGGCCACCAGCAGCGCCCACCGCGCCGAGAGCTTCCAGGCCGCCGCCTGGATCATGGACGAGATCAAGCAGCGCGTGCCCATCTGGAAGCGCGAGAAGTATCGCGATGGCAGCGAGAGCTGGGTAGAGTGCACCCACCGGTTCCAGATGTAGGAGGGCACGAGCTTTTCCTGCCACCAGGCTCAGGGCCCGCGACTGCAGCCATCCGCCCGCCGGTCGCAGGAGAGGGGGCCATTGTTCCGGTCCTTGATTTTCGTCTAATTTTCGCCATACTTGGATCCCCCAGGAGGATTCAGTGCTGGCGATGTGGGTTCCCGAGCTGCCGTTCCAGCTGGCCTGTGGCCGGGACGGGAGTTTGCGGGAGCGGCCCCTGGCCTTTCTGAACCCGGACACGCCCCGGTCGCCCAGTCTCTGGTTCGTG
>JBBIHT010000304.1:0-2973 GCA_037446845.1 Geothrix sp.
TCGAGGAGGGCCGGCCGGTGGCCGCCTGGCTTTTTACATTGGCGGCTAATGCGGCGACGGACCACCTCCGTAGAAGAGGGCGGGAGGTACCCCCTCCCGAGACCTTTGACGCACCGGATCCCCACCTCCCAACGCCCTGGGAATCCGTGGACCAAAGCCGACGAATCCAGGCCCTGCGCGGGGCCCTGGAGGGGCTCACCCCCCGCCAGCGCAGCATGGTCCTCGCCTACTATGTGCAGGAACAGCCCGTGAAGCGCATTGCCCAGGATCTCGATTGCGCCGAGGGAACCGTGAAAGCCACCCTCTTCCAGAGCCTCCAGAAACTTCGCAAGACACTTGGACCCAAGCCATGATCCCCGCCTCCACCTTCCAGCGCCCTGACGACGATCCGGCCGAACTGGCTCGCCGTTTCGACCTGCTCGAGCAGCCGGAAGCCTGGCCTGAGGAGTCGGAAGTCCAGGCCGAACTGGCGGAGTTGCTGGAACTCCACCTGGCCCTGGGGATCCATGCCCAGGACCTTGAACAGGCGTGCCAGGGCGCCGAAGCCAAGCCGACTCTGGGGCCCCGCTGGACCGGCTCATGGACCCTGGCCGCTGCGGCGGTCCTGCTCCTGGCGTTGATTCCCGCCACCTTCGCCGGCCTGCGCATCCAGCGCCTCAAGGCCCTTGCGCAGGATACGGCCCGCCTGGAAGCCTTGGCCCAGAAGCGCAGCCAGGACCGGACCTGGATTGCCTTCTTCCGCCAGAGCACCACCCTCCTGCAGGATTTCGAGCAGAATCCCACCCTCTGCAGGCGGGGCGAAGAGGATCGCCGGCAGGAACGGGAGATGGCCCTGGCCCTGCTGGACATGAGCCACCAGCTGGTGGGCCAGGGGGCGCCCCTCCGGGACGCCGAGGCCCTGCGGGCCAGCCTGCATGCCTGGTTCATGGAGCTCGCCGCCGAGGACAGCTGCCTCAGTGTGCAGAGGGCCCGGGAACTGCGGCAGTGGGCCTCCACCCACGGCCTGGAAGCCCAGGCCGGGCGCATGGAACGGCGGCTATCGGGTGAGGGCGCATGAGGCTGTCCCGTCTGCCCTGGTTGCTTCCCTGCCTGCTGGCGGCCGCGGAACCCGAGGCCCTGGTGAATCCCTCATCGACGCTCTCAGCGCCCCAGGCCCCAGCCGATGCCCTTTTTCACCAGGCCCGGGACCTGCGCTATGCCCAGCATTGGTTCCAGGCCGCTCGGGTCTACCGCGACCTGATCCAGGACCACCCCTCGTCCTCGCGGGTGGTGGACGCCCGCTACTGGCTCGCCGCCTGCCTCGAACAGGACCAGCGGTGGGACGAGGCCGCCGAAGCCTACAGCACCTTCCTCCTGAACCACCCGGATCAGCGCATGCTCGGCAAGGAGGCCCGGCTCAACCGGGTGCGCTGCTGGGGCATCCGGCAGTGGGACAACCCCGGGGCCCTGGCAGGCCTGGTTTCGGAACTGGCCAGCGCCTCTGAGGAGGTTCGAATCGTTGCGGCCCTCCAGCTGGCCCGCCGCAAAGACTCCCGGGCCGTGCCCGTTCTCCAGGCGGGCCTGCAGGCAACTCGGTTCTCCGAAGCCTGCCGCCTGGCCCTGGTGGCCATGGGCGTCCAACCCCAGGCCCAGGGGCGCGCCCAGGGCCGCTTCCTGGTGTTGCGGGTCCAGGAACGATCCAGCTCCGATGTGATCACCATTCGCCTGGCCCTGGGCCTGGCCCGGGCCGTGGGCGGCTACCTTTCGGACGAGCAGCTGAAGCAGGCGCGACAGAAGGGCGTGAACCTCGAGGGCATCATGGAGACAGCCCTGAACGCCCCCAGGGGCACCGAGTTGTTCAGCCTCAACGATGGGAAGAGCACCGTCACCGTCACAGTCCAGTAGCCCCGAGCGGCTACCCTGGAGAGGACGAGGCCCCATGCCGCCCCTCCAACGGTTCTTCCGCCAACACCTGCAGCCCTACCTGCCCGGCACCCTGCTGGGGGGCCTGCTTTTCAGTGTTGGCAACAGCATCCAGGCCGTGATCCTCGTGGCCCTGAAACTCATGTTCGACCACCAATTCGGCATGGGCCACGGGGCCGCCACCCTGCCCAGGGCCGCCCAGGCCCTGTCCGCCTGGATGCCCAGCCCGGAAGCACTGCAGTCCTCAGTCCTGGTGGTCCCCGCACTCATTGCTGGCCTGTTCTTCCTGCGGGGCATCTTCATCTACGCCGCCACGGTGCTGGTGGCCCGCAGCGGCATGAAGGCCGTGAGGGACCTGCGCGTGGCGCTGTTCGACCGGGTGCTGTCGCAGGATCCGAGCTTCTTCCAGAAACACCCCGTGGGCGAGCTGATGAACCGGGTCCTGGGAGATGTGGGCATGATCCAGACCCTGGCCTCCCACCAGGTGGCCGACATTCTCAAGCAGACCACCATGGCCATGGTCATGGTGATCTACATCGTTCGCACGGACTGGCGCCTGGCCCTGGCCCTGGTGGCCCTGTTTCCCCTGGTCTTCATGCCCATCAAGGCCATCGCCAAGCGCATTCGCCGCCAGGGGCACCGCACCCAGGCCAGCGCCGATGTGCTGCTCCAGCGCCTCAAGGAAGTACTCTCCAACATGCGCGTGGTGAAGGCCTTCGCCCGGGAGGACTACGAGGGCCGTCGCTTCGGCAGCCAGAGCCACGCCCTCTATCGCCTGGGCATGAAGGTGGTGCGCATCCAAAGCCTGTCGAGCCCCATCATGGAGAGCGTGGGGGGGCTCCTCCTGGCGGGGCTGGCCCTGTACGGGGCCATGCGTATCCGCAGTGGCGCCATGACGGGCGGGGATTTCCTGGTGTTTCTCCTGGCCATCTACCAGCTGTACGACCCCATTCGCCACCTCACCAAGGCCTTCGCCGAGGTGCAGATGAGCACGGTGGCCCTGGAGCGCATCTTCGGCCTGCTCGATGCCCGGCCCGCCCTGGTGGCCCCGGCGGACGCTGTGCCGGTACC
>JBBIHT010000305.1:0-2949 GCA_037446845.1 Geothrix sp.
TTCCGGGTGACGGAGCGGTTCAAGCTGCAGTTCCGGGGCGAGGCTTTCAACCTGGTCAACCATGCAAACCTGGTCGCGAACACGGGCGACAACGACGTGTCCTCGATCGACTACGTGTCGGCCTCTTACTCAGGCCGCCGGCAAGTGCAATTAGGCGTTCGGCTGGATTTCTAAGCCGAAACGATTCTCACGCAAAACTGGCCGAGTGGATGTTCCCACTCGGCCTCTTTTATTCAGGCAAAGCCGCGATCTCCGTCAGTAGCACGCTAGACTCTCGGTCAGGAGGGTAATGTGTCTATTCGGCCAATCAAGCGTCTCATCAAATCCAAGCCGACCCTCGAAGGTGCAGGTGTTCATCTGCGGCGTGCGTTCGGTTTCGGCAACACCACTGACTTCGACCCGTTCCTCCTGCTCGACGACTTTCGCAATGAAAAGCCGGAGGATTATCTGGCCGGTTTTCCATGGCATCCGCATCGCGGCATCGAGACCATCACGTATGTGCTCGCAGGCTCCGTCGAGCATGGCGACAGCCTGGGAAACCGCGGCGCGATTACTGCCGGCGACGTCCAGTGGATGACGGCCGGGAGCGGAATTCTCCATCAGGAAATGCCGAAAGGCGATCCTCAAGGCCGCATGCACGGATTCCAGCTTTGGGGGAACCTCCCTTCGTCGCTCAAAATGACCGCGCCCCGTTACCAGGAAATCAAAGCGGGCGAGATTCCTCAGGTCACGGATGACGACGGGACTCAGGTTCGCGTCGTTTGCGGCGATTTTTGGGGAGCCAAGGGGCCTGTCGAAGGGGTGGCGGCGGATCCTCGACCCGGAACCGCTGGCTGGGCACCAGCTGGTAGATATCGCCATCGAGAATTCTCTCCTGGGCCTGGTGGACCATGGCCTCGAAGTCCTCCTGGGGCAGAAGGGCCATGGCCCGGGGTGCGCAGGGCACCTCCCGGGGCTCGGAGCTGCCCCGCGCCAACACAGCCCGCAGGTGGCTGGCTTCCCCCAGGCCGGTTCCGGGATCCTCGCAAAGGATCTGCAGCTCAGCCACCTGATGCAGGTGGTCCAGGACCAGGGCCACCGGGAATCGCTTCACCCACAACCCAGGCAGGTGCAGGCTGTCCTGGGCCGGGAGGCGAAGCTCAGGCTCCGTCGCGCCCAGGGCCTCGAACCCCAGGTAGCCGGCGCAACCGACTCCCACCGGCAGCGGCTCCCGGGAAGGCCCCAGGGAGGAGGCCGGGTCCCGCAGATTGGCCTGCTCCCTGGGGCCGGCCAGTCGCCGAAGGGCCTGGACCCATCCTTTCGCCGGCGGCGGAAGGCGGCATTCGTCACCCCGCTCCAGGAGCACAAAGCTGTAGCGTCCCACCCGCTCGCCCTGATCGCAGGATTCCAGCAGCAGGCTGGCGCCTTCGGGGCGCAGGGCCAGGTAGGCGCCAAGGGGGGTCAGCAGATCGGCAGGAAGGAGATGGCGAACGAGGAACATGGACGATCCAGCCACAAAAAAGCCCGACCTTGGGGTCGGGCTCGAAGGATCCGGGAAAGCTCGGCCGCTAGGCCAGGCACATGGAGACCTCCGAGCCCACGCGCCAGCGCCAGGCACTCGCCATGAGGCCGCAGCTGAGGGGGGACGGGGAGGACTGCATACCTGCGATGAAACCCCATCCGCGCGCAGGCTGTCAAGTATGGTTTGATGGAGGTTCAACCCCGGATGGCCATGGACTCCGACCAGCGACCCACCTCCATTCTCGCCTCCGATCCGCTGGCCCCGCGTCCTCCCTGGTCCTTCCTTACCGAATCGCTGCCCGGGGGGTTCACCCGCTGGGGCTGGGGGCTCATGCTCGGCTGGATCCTGGTGCTTCTGGGGCCTGTCCTGGGATGGGCCGGATTCCTCCGCCGGGCCGTGGGATCAAGTGCCCTTCCCTCCCACTGGGGGGAAGGGCTCGCCGCCCGGGATCTCTGGGAGCTTTGGCAGAACGGCGGGCTCCAGCACCGCCTGGTGAATTCCCCCACGGTGCACCTCTTCGGCCTGGGCCTCGTCATCGTACTCTGGTGCGGGTGGCGCCTGCAGGCGGAATCCGTGGGCCTGAAGGCCCGGCTGGGCCCCTGGCTCCTGGGCGGCCTTGACACCCTGCTCCTGGGACCCCTGCCCATCGGGCTGGTGGCCTGGGGCCTGGATCGAAGCCTGGCCTGGGCCGGGAACTCCGGGTTGGAAAGCCTCGGGTGGCTCGCCCTGGTGGGCCGTCCCCTGCTCTGGATGGCCGCGGCGGCCACCCTGAACCTCCAATGGTGGCTCTTCCGCCTGGGGCGCCTCAGGGGCCTGGATCGCGGTTTTCGTCGCCACCTGACGGAGACCTTGGTGCAACTCTGGGGCCACCCGACCCAGTGGGCCCTGCTGACCCTCGGGGCAGTGATCCTGCGCTCGGGCCTCCCCTTCTGCGTGCTGCTCCTGGCCTGGCGCCTGGGCGGGGGCACGATCCTCCGGGTGGTGATCTTCCTGGCTCTGCAGCTGCTGGTCACGGCCCTCAACGGCTGGTTCATGGGCTGGCTGCTGCGCGCCACGGCCTTCTATTCCCGCCAGGCGGCCGCGGTCGCCCAGGCCAGCGCCTCCCTGAAGGATCTCCCCAGTGACGAAGCGGCTGTCTAGAGTCCTCCCCTTTGTGCTCTTGGCGCTTTCGCTGCTGGCCCAACCGCCCGTGGGGCGAGGCGAGGTTCTGCCCATCACCGAAACCCTGGGCGACGACCCCGAAATCCAGAAGGTCATCGCTCCCCTGGCTGCGGAAATCAAGGCCAGCTTCGGGATTCCGCTGGTTCAGGCGCCCGAGGGCCTATTCCGGGGCCGCCGGGGCGAGGAGAACCGCCTGGGCTACTGGCTGGCGGATGTCATGCGCCAGCGGGCCCAGGAGGCCCTGGGGGTTCTCGTGCGCTTCGCCATCACCAACCAGGGCGGCATTC
>JBBIHT010000306.1:0-2931 GCA_037446845.1 Geothrix sp.
CCAGCACAAGCGGGCTCGCGTCTCCTTCCGGATCAATCCGGGTGTGGATCCCCACACCATCCATCAGATCAATACGGGCATCGCCGAATCGAAATTCGGGTTGCATCTCCAGGATGGCATCGCCTTCCGGGCCTACGAGAAGGCCATGGGCATGCCGGAGGTGCGCATCGAGGGGGCCCACTGCCACATCGGCTCCCAGATCACCGAACCCGAAGGGTACCTGATCACAGCCCGCAAGATGCTCGTGTTCATCAAGGAGCTCAAGGATAGGTTGGGGATCCGCCTCGGTTTCCTGGACCTTGGCGGCGGGCTGGGGATCCCTTACCAGGATGGGCAGGCGGTCATGTCCCCAGAGGACCTGGCCGCGGCCCTGGAACCCGTCTGGAAGGAGGGGATCAGGGCGGCCGGCTATGAGCCGACGCTCTGGCTTGAACCCGGCCGATTCTTCGTCGGCGGCGCCGGTTTCCTGTTGGTGCGGGTGAATACGGTCAAGGAAACCCCGCTGAAGACCTTCGTGAATGTGGATGCAGGGTTCAACACCCTGATCCGGCCAGCCATGTACCAGGCCTACCACCGGGTGCGGGTGATCGGGAGAACCGCCGATGTGGCCCGGGTGGATGTCGCCGGTGATGTCTGCGAGACCGGGGATATCCTGGCCGAAGGGCGCCTGCTGCCGAGGGCCCAGGCTGGCGATCTGATGGTGATCCTGGATGCCGGCGCCTACGGCTATTCCATGGCCAGCGAATACAACGGCCGCTCCTTGCCGGAGGAAGTCATGGTGCTCGGTGACCGCGCCTGGGTGATCCGGCGCCGGGGCCGGTTGCCGGATCTGTTCCGCAACTCCGGGCCCAGGGTCCAGGGGCCATGAGCAAGCACCGAATCGGCTCGACGCTCCCCTCCGGCGGGCATCTTCGTTGTGCCTGTGTGGCGGGATTGCTCCTGATGGCGGCGGGTTGCCGGGTACCCAGGAATCCCCTTGCGGAGTGGCTGCCTTCGCCCAATTTCAATGCCCGGCGACCCCAGCTCGTCGTGCTCCACCACACCGCCGAAGCGACCTTCGAAGGGGCGCTCTCCTGCCTGAAAACCAGCAACAGCGGTGGGCCCGCCAGCGCCCACTACCTCATTGGCCGGGATGGCCGCACCGCCCAGCTGGTCTCTGAGGATTTTCGCGCCTGGCATGCGGGGGGCGGCAGCTGGGGCCCCTACCGGGATCTCAATTCGCTTTCCATCGGCATCGAGCTGGACAACAACGGTTCTGAGCCCTTCCCCGAGGTGCAGATCAAGGCGCTGATCGTCCTGCTCAAGGACATCACGGGGCGGTACCACATCCCCCCGAACCTGGTGGTGGGGCACGCGGATGTGGACCCGGCTCGAAAGGTGGACCCCAGCACCTTCTTCCCCTGGAGGACCCTGGCCGAACAGGGCCTCGGCTTGTGGCCAGACGAATGGCTGGAGGAACCTCCCGCGAGCTTCGATGCCTGGCGGGCCCTGAGGCATATCGGCTATTCCCTCCAGGATGAACCAGCCACGCTTAGGGCCTTCCACATCCACTACCGAGGCACGCCGATGGGTGACCTTGATGCGATGGATCGAAGGATCCTGTTCAATCTCGAGCGGAAAACCGAGGCGATTCCTTCCGTGAACTAGCCTTCTCTGCTTGTCCTCCCGTTTTTTGAAGTAAACGGCTGTAGACTTTTTTCAGCCATTCTAATTAATCAGTCATCCACGAGGGATCTGTCGTTCCCCCGAATTTTGTTCAGGAGTACCCATGAACATGAGGCAACTGGGCGCAGTGGCTCTGGTATTGATCGCCCTGCCCGCATCGGCACAGCAGGCGGGTGCCATTGTGGGCAAGGTGGTTGCCAAGGGCGGCAAGGGCATCGCCGGCGTTCGCATCGAGGCAAGCTCCAATGTGCTCCCTCAGTCCCGTCGAGTGTTCTCAGGGGCGGCTGGCGAGTTCAGGCTGCCCTTCCTGCCACCCGGTGATTATGTGCTGACCTTCACCCATCCCGACCGGGCCACCGAGAAGCGGGGCGTGTCCGTGGTCCTCCAGCAGAACACGGCGGTCAATGTGGCCATGGTGGAGGCCGTCTCGGCCGGGGCGCAGGTCGAGGTTGTGGCCCAGGCCACCATGGTGGATACCGCCTCGGCGGAGATCAAGACCTCCATTACCTCCGAGGTCATCGGCAGCCTGCCCGTGGGCCAGAGCTTCCGGGATCTGGTCAAGCTCATCCCCGGCGTCCAGTACACCCAGGATGCCGTTCGCGGACCCAGCGCCGGAGGCAGCGGCCAGGACAATGTCCATTTGTTTGATGGCGTCAATGTGAACCTGCCCCTTTTCGGCACCATGTCCGCGGAGCCATCGGCCCACGACATTGACCAGATCGCCATTTCCAAGGGTGGTTCCGACGCCACCGGCTTCAATCGCTCAGCGGGCTACGCCATCAACTCCATCAGCAAATCCGGGACCAATGGCTTTACCGGTGAACTCTCCTATCAGGCCATTCCGTCCAGTCTCATTGTCAAACGGGTTTCAAGCAGTGCTGTGAAGTACGAGCAGGATCAGTCCTACACCATCGCCAATGTGGGTGGCCCAATCGTGAAGGAGAAACTCTTCTTCTTCGCCTCGTACTACCGGCCCACCGCCAACCGCAAGAACAGCTCGAACCTCTACGGTGAGGCACCCGACTACAAGAGCACCCGGGATGAGTTCTTCGGCAAGCTCACTTATGCTCCCACCACGACCCTGCTGGTTCACGGGAGCTACCGCACTTCGGATCGCACGGACACCGCCTCAACCTTCGCCTCGGCGATTGCGGCACCGTCCACCGGCGCTGGCGCGAAATCCAGGATGGAGATCGGCACCCTCGAGGCATCCTGGGCCATCACTCCATCCCGTTACCTCAACTTCAAGGCCACCGACTTCACGCT
>JBBIHT010000307.1:0-2926 GCA_037446845.1 Geothrix sp.
CTCCTCTTCGCCGATGCCGAGGCCAACGCTCCACGGACCTTCGAGCCCCGGCAACTGCTCTTCGACACGCTCAGCCAGGCCTGGTTTGTCTGGGGCTGGGATCGCCGCTACAACGCCGAGCGTCACCACCGAGTGGATCTGCTGGCGGAAGTCAACGAGGTGGAGGGCGTGGGCCGGGGGGCCCAGGGTCCCTATGCGGAGGGCACGCCTGCCAATCAGATCGGGGGCTGGCTTGGGGGTGAGCCCATCGCCGTGAGACTGACCCTCCAGAGGCAATGGGTGTTCGCGGTGAAACAGGCCCCACCCGCCTTCCCTCACTTCAGGCTGGAGGACCAGGGTGAGGGCTTGGCCCAGGTATCCTTCTCCGCCACGGACCTGCGGGCCATTGCCCGATGGGTCATGCAGTTCGGTGACGGGGCACAGGTGCTGGAACCCGCCCGACTGGTGGATCGCATCAAGCAGGTGGGTGCCTCCTGGGCCGGTCGCGAACGAAGCACTCCGGCCGCCCCAGTGGCCTCCCGCCCCAGCCACCACGCTGATGGGGCAGCGGAGCCCCGGCATGGCGAGGCCAGGGCCCAGGCTGAACCCCGCCCCCACCGGGAACCCCGGCCCGAACGGGAAGAAGCCCCCAAGGCCAAGGCGGGGAAAGTGGAAGTGCTCCGTTTCGGCCGGCTTTGATCAATCCTCCAGCTTCCAGCCCCGCCGGCCAGGCCAGAAGCCGTAGCTCTGGCCCAGGCGGTTGAAGGCAAGGCCCTTCAATCGCCGGTGGAAGAGGGCCCGGTTGAGGGTATAGGTCAGAGGAATGATGGGCTTGTCCCGGTAGATGATCTCGGAAATGTGGCGATAGATCCTCTGCCGAGCCTTTGGTTCCAGCGTGAGCCGTCCCTCCTGGAACAGGCGCTCGACCTCGGGATTGAGATAGCCCATGACATTGGCATGGGTCCGGTAGCCGTCCTGCGTGAACAGGGGACTGTCCACATCCGGGTCGAGGGCAAAGCTCCAACCGTAGGACCAGAGATCCCCCTCGTGATCCGACGCCTTCTTGAACACATCGTCTGCCGCTATCTGGCGCACCTCGATCCTGAATCCCACCTTCAAGGCCTTCGCCGCCAGGCTGCGCAGATTGCTGACGCTGGTCCGGGCACTCTCGAAGGCGACGATCTCCAGACGACGGCCTTTGGCATTGACCCGGATGCCGTCCGGGCCAAGCCTCCAGCCAGCCTGCTCAAGGATCGCCACGGCCCGCTCCGGTTGGGGAAGCGGCCGGGAAGTGGGATCGTGGGCCCAGCTTTCCGGGGGCCAGAAACTGGAAGCCAGACGCGCCGGGAAGAAGCGCCGGGCTCGGGCCAGCTCCTCCCATGGCACCAATTCCGCCAGGGCCCTGCGCACCGCCACCTCACCCAGGAGGCTCCGGCCGGGATCACAGTTGAGGAAGAAGGCTTGGCAGGAAGCCAGGGGAACCGAGGTGGATCGAACCACCCCGGCACCGCTTGCCCCCTTGCGGACCAGGTAGTAGCGAAGCCCCCCGACCAGCGAAAAATGGACACGGCCTGCCTCGAAGGCGGAAATGATCCGGGTCTCGCTGGTCATGTCTTTCAGTTCAATGCTGGGCCAGGTGCCGGGATGCACGCCGTGATAGCCCTCCCAGCGCTCCAGGAAAACGCGCTTCAGGGTGGCCAGCTCCTTTACCCGGTACGGGCCCGAGCCCACTGGCAGGAAGTTCACCGGGGACTTGGTGGGATCCGCTCCCACTTGGTAGAGGTGCCTGGGCACTGGGATGAAATTGTACAGATCGGAGAGCAGGGTTCCCCTTGGCCGGCTCAGTCGGATGCGCGCCTGCAGGGGCCCCTCGGCCACCACGCTGTCGAGGCTCGCCACCCCCGGCGTGGTATCGCCAACCCTGCGAACCTGGGGCAGACGGAGCATCTTCCAGGTGAAAACGAGATCCTCGGCCTCGATGGGGCGACCGTCCTGCCAGGTTAGTCCGGGGCGCAGTTTCAGCAGCACCTCCCTCCCCCCGGAAAGGACCGTCCAGGATTCGAGGATTTCAGGAATGAATTCGCCCTGCGCGTTAAGGGTCACGAGGCGGTCGAATACGAGGTCCACCGCCTCGGCATCGGTATCCTGGGCCAGGAGCAGGGGGTTCAGGGTCGTCCAGGAATCCACGCCGATCCGCAATGGTTCCTGCCCTCCCAGGGAGAGGCAGAGCGACAGGATGAACGGGAGCCAGCGCATGGTATCCCTCTCATCGGAATGAGCTGGCCGGGCCTGAGTTTCAGGGGTGGTGGACCGCCGCCTCGAGCATTTCCACCAGGGCCTCGGCCATGGTCTGCCCGGCCCTGGGTGGGTTTTCCACCACCAAACCCACCCGCTTCTGGCCGCCCCCGGGCTGGGTCGCGAACAGGTAGAAAGTGGGAACCCGCTGAACTTCCTGGGGTGCGCATCCCTGGGGCCAGTGGTCCGCCCGGATGCGTTTGTCTCGCCCCACCCCCAGGTAGTGCACCTCGATGAAGGGATTGGGTTCTCCGGCAAGAGCCAGGAGATCCGGCAACTGGGACTGACTATCCCCGCACCAGGAGCCGAACACGGCCACCAGGGTCAGCGGCGTTCGAACGGCCAGCCAGCGGGCCCTCAGAGCCGGAGGGACCGTGACCTTGGCGAGGTTGTCTCGAAAGACCGGCCGGTGGGCCAGGATGGCCGCGGCACTGGCGGGACCCAGCAACAGCGGGCGGTGGTCTTTGGTGTCCAGGGGCAGCCCTTCAGGCACGCTGGCGGCAGCAGGCGGCGGAGCGCACGCTCGTAACGCTGCGCTTCCTGTGGCGCGCGCCCCAGGGCCCTGAACCGCAGGGCCGCACCGGCGATCGCGGCTTCTTCTACCACTTCCTCGACATGAAGAGCGGGCAGCGGTTCGAGAAGGTCGAGCTCT
>JBBIHT010000308.1:0-2905 GCA_037446845.1 Geothrix sp.
CAGCAGCGGGCCGTTGCTGCACTGGGTGTGTGGTTTCTGTTGGGGGGCTGGTGGTCGTTCCGGCACTTCCTGCAAAGCCCTGAACTGGCCAGGGAACCCTATGCGTTCCTGAACTCCGCCCGGGCACGGAAGGGCCTCTCACCCACACCTGATGGCCTCTGCCGCGATCCCGAGGAGTACTTCCGCGAAGCCGGGCAGCGCCACCTGCGCCTGAGCGAAGGTGCCAAGGCCGAGCTGAGACGGCAGATCCTGGCGAGGGGCGGGGGGGCCGAAGGCCGGTAGAATGGGCTTCCTCCATGAGTGATACCCTTCCTCCCTCTTCCTGGTACCTGCTCCTCGCCGGTGTAGTGCTGATCTACCGCAGCACCCTCACCACCCTGCTGGCGGCCTTTCACGCCATGCCCTCGCTGCACCGGCGACGGCTTCTGGAGGAGGAATCCATCGCCGACCCGCGCCTGGCTGAACTGCTGGAGCGTCCCCGGGCCCTGGGCATGGGCCTGGAGCTGTGGGCGCGGACCCTGCTCCTGGCCCTCCTGGTGCTGCTCTGGCCCTTCCGCACCTTCCTCCCTGGAGGCGCATGGGCCCTGGGTGCCCTGGTCCTACTGGGGCTCTGGTGCCTGGACCTCGCCCTGCCTGCCCTGCTCACCTCCGGCGCCCCGGCCCTCTGGTTGGGGCGCCTGTATCCCTTCTACGCCCCCATCCAGCCCCTCATCTCCCCCGTGGTGGATCCCCTGGCAAGGCTGATTGACCGAAGGCACGCCGAGGAGCGGGCCAAGGACGACGAGTGGGAGGATCCCACCAATGAAGCCATGACCGCCCTGCTGGAAGAGGGCGAGGCCGAGGGCATCCTGGAGGCGGAGGACCGGGAGCTGATCCGTAATGTCGTCACCTTCGGCAACACCCTGGTGCGGGAAGTGATGACACCCCGCACGCGCATCGTGGCCCTGCCCCTGGACGCCTCCATCGCCGAGGCCTGGTCGGCCTTCACCACCAGCCGCCACTCCAGGCTGCCGGTCTATGAGACCAGCATCGAGAAGGTGCGCGGGGTCCTGCTCCTGAAGGACCTCATGCAGCTCCCGGATGGCGCCCAGATGCCGCTGGCGACCCTGCTCAAGCCCGCCCACTTCGTACCCGAAAGTAAGCCCGTGGCCGATCTGCTGCGGGATCTCCAGCGGGCCCGCACCCAGTTGGCGCTGGTGGTGGACGAGTTCGGCGGCGTATCGGGGCTGGTCACCATGGAGGACCTGCTGGAGGAAGTCTTCGGCGAAATCCAGGACGAACACGAACCCCCCAGCGATCCCCAGGAACAGGGGCCAGGCATCTGGCTGGTCTCCGGCCAGGCCCATGTGGAGGCTGTGGCCCGGCAGCTGGGCATGTGCTGGGAACGGAACGGCTTCGACACCCTGGCCGGCCTGGTCATGGCCCGCCTGGGCCATGTGCCGAAGCCCCAGGAATCCATCGCCGTGGAAGGGGCCCAGCTCACGGTCCTGCGCATGGAGGGCACGCGCATTCTCCAGGTTCGGGTGAAGCGAATCTAGTCTGGAGGCGGGAGGCACGCCAGCTAACCTGGAGCCTGGAGCCCGATCCATGCCCCGTCGCATCCTCATCCTGATCACCCTGCTCGTCCTGCCCATCACCCTGGCCCTCGTGAGCCGAAGGCGGAACCGGGCCCTGGTGCCCCAACCCCGGGGGATGGTGCTGGGGCTCTATGCGGGTCTGCCGGACTACGATTACCATGCGGAGCTGGATCGCATCGCCGCCTCGGGCGCCACCTGCGTGAGCCTGCAGGCCATCTACCGCATGGACACGGGGCACAGCAACGAGATCCATCGCCACCCCACCAGCAGCCCCACGGAGGACAGCCTTCGCCGCACCTTCCGCCAGGCGAAAGTCCGGGGGCTCCGCATGATGTTCTTCCCCACCATCAACCTGCGGGACGCGGCGGAGAACGCGGACTGGTGGCGCGGCAACATCGCGCCCGACGACTGGGGGCTTTGGTGGAGGAACTATACCGACTTCAATGTGCGCCTGGCGGCCCTGGCCCAGGAAGGCGGCGTGGAATGGTACTCCCTGGGCACCGAGATGGCCTCCACCCATGCCTTTCCCGGGCAGTGGCGGCACCTGGCCGCGGAGGTGCGCAAGGTCTTCAAGGGCAAGCTCAGCTACAGCGTGAACTTCGACAGCCATGACAGCTTCGGCTTTGGCGATTGTCTCGATGTGATCGGCGTGAACACCTATGATCCCATCGCCAAGTACGACGACTACCCCACCCCCGCCCAGATCCGTGATGCCTGGTGGTGGATCGTCTACAAGGCCCGTACCCTCCGGGCCCGCTTCGACCGCCCTGTGCTGATCACGGAAGTGGGCTACCCCTCCGTGGCCCACGCCCATGTGGGGCCCTGGGACTTCCGAACGGGCAAGCCCGTGGATCTGGCCCTGCAGGACCTCCTCCTGCGGGGAGCCTTCGGCGTGCTGCGGCACTGGAGCGATGGTGACGCCGTCTTCTACTACCTCTATGGCGAGAACCTCAACCAGAAGCCCGTGGGCGGGCTCCGGGACCGCTCCTACGCCGTCTGGGGCAAACCCGCGGAAGCGACCCTGCGGAAGTACTTCCGGGAACCCATCTGGGAGGGCCACATCCCGCCCCGCCCCGCCGATATCCATGAGGCCCTGGTGCAGGCCCTGGTGAGCAACCACCGGAAGGTGCGGGATTACGAGGATGCCGCGCTGCCCCCGTGGGTCCTGGACTGGGAGCGCCTGCATCCAGGGGATGCCCGGGAAGCCATCGCCATCCTGCGCAACGAGCCCGTCCCGGCCCGGAAAATCCCCAAGGGGAAGCCCCGGTGACGCTATGCTCTAGCCTGCGCCATGAGCCTTCCTCCTCGTCCCCGTCCCCTCTCCCACG
>JBBIHT010000309.1:0-2888 GCA_037446845.1 Geothrix sp.
CCAGGAAGGCCAGGCTCTGGAAGAACCCCTTCTCCAGGCCTCCGAGAAAATGCCGTCCCGTGGCAGCCCGGCCGCGGCCATTGACCGTGTTGATCACGCCGGGGGGGAGGCCCGATTCCTGGAGGGTCCGCACGAAGAGGTAGGCTGTGGTGGGAGCCAGGGAACTGGGCTTCCACACCACGGTGTTGCCGGCCAGGAGGGCGGGCAGAAGGGCGGCGGCCGGGGCGGCCAGGGGGGAGGATCCCGTCGCCAAGAGCGCGACCACGCCCAGGGGCCGCTGGTGGGCCTGGAGCCCCTTGAGGGAGGCCTGGATGCTGCCGAGGGGCGGGGCGAGGGGCAGGGCGCGACAGAGGAGGATGACCGCCTGGACCTCCCGCAGGGATTCGGCATGGGTCAGGCCGATTTCCCGGGTGATGATGCGGGCCAGCTGGTCCTGATGGTTTTCGAGGTGGGAGATTCCCGCCAGGAGCAGGCGGAGGCGCTCAACCCGGGGGATGCGCGACCAGTGATGGAAGGCCTCTCCAGCTGCCCTCGCGGCCCGGGCCACATCCTTCTCCCCACTCTCGGGGAAGATGCCCACCAGGTCGCGCCGGTCTGCGGCCGAACGAATCTGGATCATGGCCAGGTCGCCTTCCACTTCGCGGCCATGAATCAGGTTGAAACCGATGATGGTCTTGCCGGCCGAGGCCGCCTCAGGCGCATTGGCTTTCAAGTACACCGCGTTCTCCAAGGGACATGCATCCAGCATAGCCAGCCGCCCACCCTGTACACTGGAGCATTGTCGGAGCCCGGGTGTTCGATAGCCTTTCCATCCCCACCATTCTCGTCAGCTATGTGGCCCTGTTGTTCAGCCTGAGCGTCCACGAAGCCAGCCACGCCACCGCCGCCTTCCGGCTGGGGGATGACACCGCCGCCCGCCTGGGGCGCATGACCCTGAATCCCCTCGCTCATATGGATCTCCTGGGCACCGTCGTCTTTCCTCTGCTGGGGATGGCCACCGGCTTCCCCTTCATCGGCTGGGCCAAGCCCGTGCCGGTGGATGCGCGCAATCTGACGAGACGCTTCACCCAGCGGGGCGGCATGTCGCTGGTGTCGGCGGCGGGACCCGCTGCCAATGTGGTGCTGGCCGTGCTGTTCACTGGGCTGCTCGTGGGCCTGGTGAAGGCTGTGGCACCCCCCCACGAACTCGAGTTGAGCCTGTTCGCGAAGGCCCTGTTCGCGGGCAGGGTGGAAAGTCTTCAGGCTCTGGGTCTGGGTACCGGGATGACCCTCGCGCTGGCGTTGTGCGGCCGCCTGGTGCTGATCAACCTGGGGTTGGCCTTGTTCAACCTCCTGCCCATGGGCCCCCTGGATGGCGCGGGCATCCTGCGCGGGCTGCTCCCGTGGCGTTGGCTGCCCAGGTTTGATCGTGTGCAGCCCTGGATGGGCGGAGTGCTCATCGTGCTTGCCCTCACGGGCCTGCTCGGCATCGTCATTGGGCCCGTGTTCGTGGGCATTCTGTATGGAGTCATCGCCGTTGCCCGTGTTTTTCTTGGAGCCTGAGTCATGACCCCTGCACCCCCCCAGCGCATCCTCTCGGGCATCCAGCCCTCCGGCTCCCAGCACATCGGCCACCTCGTGGGGGCCCTGGACAATTTCAGGCGGCTGCAGGATCAGGGCCAGGCTTTCTACATGATCGCGGATTGGCACGCCCTGACTTCGAAGTATGAATCGGCTGAGGAGATCTGGCCGGCCACCCAGGAGCTGGCGGCAACCTACTTGGCGGCGGGGCTGGATCCGAACCAGGCCACGATCTTCGTCCAGAGCCTGGTGAAGGAACACGCGGAACTGCACCTTCTCCTTTCCATGGTGACGCCGCTTTCCTGGCTGGAGCGGGTGCCCACCTACAAGGAGAAGCTGCAGAACGCCTTGGCTGACCTGGGCAGCTACGGTTTTCTGGGCTACCCCCTGCTTCAGACGGCCGACATCATCCTCTACAAGGCCCTCAAGGTACCCGTGGGGGAGGACCAGCTCTTCCTTGAATTGGCCCGGGAGATCGTGCGCCGCTTCAACTTCATCTATCAGCGGGAAGTCTTCCCCGAGCCCGAGGCTGTGCTCACGAAGACGCCCAAAGTGCCAGGCCTCGACGGCAGGAAGATGTCCAAGAGCTATGGGAACTGCATCCACCTGCGGGATTCCAATGCCGCCATCCTGGAGAAATGCACCCGCCAGATGGCCTCCGACCCGGCTCGGCTCCGCAAGACCGATCCCGGCAACCCTGACATCTGTCCGGTGTACGAGTTCCACAAGCTGTTCAGTGATGAGGCCACGGTGGGGCTGGTGAACGCGGAGTGCCGCCGGGCGGGCATCGGCTGCTTTGATTGCAAGAAGCGCGTGGCCGAGGCCATGATTCGCCGCATCGAGCCGGTGCGGGACCGGCTCGAGGCTCAGCTTTCCCGCCCCGGGGAGATCGAGGCCGTACTCAGGGACGGCAGTGCCCGTGCCCGCACCGTGGCCGCCGCCACCATGGCGGAGGTTCGAGGCGCAATGCACCTGCCGACCCTCTAGGAACCGCCCCTGAACCGGCTCTTGCGTTCCCGGCTGTCCCTGGTACACTTTCCTTCTCGTGGTCCCTTAGCTCAGTTGGTTAGAGCATCTGACTCTTAATCAGAGGGTCCCCGGTTCGAGCCCGGGAGGGACCACCAGCCCAGAGCCCCGCAGATCAGTGATCCGCGGGGCTTTTCGTTGTGCCATGGAGCACGGGGTTCCGGCCCTTTGGCGGGGGCCCTGACGCTATAGTTGAAGGGTCGCCCCAGGCTTCGGGCGGGCGAGGAAACGCAGGCTGTCCGAAAGGAATACAGTGGATCTTAAACGCACCCTCCTTGACCTCATGCCCAATGCGCTGGTTC
>JBBIHT010000310.1:0-2867 GCA_037446845.1 Geothrix sp.
GCCGCGTGACCCACTCGATCATCCAGTGGAAGACCTCGAGCTGGTGGTACTCCTCCGTCCAGGGCGCCAGCACCTGGGTGCGAAGGTGATCCACGAAGGACATGCGGTCCGGCCCCGTGCCCACGGTGAGCAGTGGCTGGAACTGCGGATCCACGAGATTCCACTCCAGCTCGAGGCCGCACAAGCCCCCCTCGGGACGCGTCTCCAGCGCAGTCTTCCGTGCCAGCTGGAACTTCTCAACAAAGGCGTTCAGGTCATACACGGGCGCTCCAGAATCAACATGGGAACTGCAACTGGGGGCCACCCAAATGCGAAGGAAGGCGCGGGGGATGCTGTTGTCCGACCTGGCGTCCTTGGCAGGCTGGTGGTGGGGCCATTGATTTCAGGCCTGGAGTTGCTGCAAGGCCTCGAGGAGCCGGGTGGCGGCGCCCTGGGTGCGCTCGGGGGGGGTGGCGTAGGAGAAGCGGATCCAGTCGCCACCGTAGGGGCTGAAGAAGGCGCCAGGCACGATGGCCACGCCGTGGTTTTCAGCGAGGTGCTGGCCCAGGGGCTCCGAATCGGCCCAGCCCCTGGCTTCCAGTGCCCTGGTCACGCGGATGAAAGCGTAGTAGCCCTGGCCGATGATGTGGGCGAGGCCCTGGTCTTTCAGGAAGCCACGCATCCAGGCGCGGCTGGCGCGGGTGGGTCCGATGATGGGCACGGCGGCTTTCTGGAGGCCCTGTTCGTAGGCGGCCATGGCCACGGCAAGGCTGAAGAAGGAGGGGATCACCGTGTGGGAGGACTGGGCTACGAGGGTCTTCACCACCTCGGCATCGGCCAGCAGATGGCAGTTGCGGATGTTGGAGCCGCCAAGGCTCTTGGTGATGCCGTCGAGCACCATGAGGCGCTTGCGCAGGACGGGTTCGAAGGCCCGCAGCAATTCATTCACATCGTAGGGCTCAGTGTCCCCCACCGCGTGATACATCCAATCGAAGAGGACAAAGGCCACACCCGCTTCCAGTGCCGCGCGAGCCAGCGTGATCTGGCGGGCCAGGGTCAGGGTCTGGCCCGTGGGATTGTCGGGGCTGGTGATGACGAGGCCCGCCACCTTGCGGCCGGATTTTGCGGCTTCGCTGACGCAGGATTGGAGGCCATCTTCGGAATAGGCCCAGCCTTCCTCCGCCCGACCGGGGGCCCACATGACATTGGCCCCGATGCCGTAGGGTCCCCAGTTGTAGCTGATCCAGGGCACGCGACTGACCACGACCACATCGCCCAGGCGACCGTGGCCCAGGGCCAGCATGGCCTGGTAGGCCTTCACCAGACCGTCGCGGCCGCCCTGGGTGGCGAGGACATTGGCGGGCCCCCAGCCGGTATCGGGTGCCAGGCGCCAGTAGGAATCCGCCACCAGGCGGCGATAGGCCTCGGTGCCGAAGGGCATGTCGTAGGCGGTGCCATGCTGCTTCTGCAAGGCGAAGGCGCGGTCCAGCAGGGCTTCAGGCACACCGGGCAACGAGGCCCCGCCATCGCCCTGGCTGGCATCAAACACGGGCACGCCAGGGTGCTTCTCCTGGAAGACCTTCAGGGACTTGTTGATGAGGAACATGCGCGACGCCGGGATTGGCGCGAGGCGGCCCAGGTGGTCACTCACCGGCACGAGGTTCCCATCGGGCACGGCGAAAGCGGGCGTATCAGGCGACAGCAGGGCGGGCATGGGGCCTCCGGTCGGGCGTGCGAGTGGGCCGATACGAAAAGGCCGCTCCTGCAAAAAGCGCAGGAACGACATCCTTTTTCGAGGATACCAGGGAGGAATGGACTAGCGGACAGCCCGGTTCAAGGCCTCCCACAGGGCCGCGACATGCCTTCGTTCGGTGGTCTCGGCGCCGATGCTCACGCGGAGCATCTGTTTGCCTTTCAGCATCGAGGGAGTCAGGTAGGCCCTGCCGCCGCCATTGACGCGGTGGGCGATGTCGAGGTTGTGGCTGGTGAGCGCCGCCTCATCGAGGCCGGGTTGCCGGTGCCGGAGGCAGATCGTCTGAAGCGGCACGGGGGCGAGGCGCTCCCAATCCGGGGCCGCATCCACCTGCGCCTTGAACCACTGGGCGTTCTCCAGATCCCGCCGCAGGCGCGCCTGCAACCCTTCCACTCCCGCATCCATGAGGTAGAACCATAGCTTCAGCGCCCGGAAGCGCCGCCCCAGCTGGATGTGCCAGTCCCGGAAGTTGCTCACCTGGCCGTCCTGGGCGGTGCGCAGGTAGCTGGGGTTGGTGCTCATGACGCGGATGAGGTGCAGGGGATCGCGCACAATGTAGGCGCTGAAATCAAAGCCCACGCCCATCCATTTGTGAGGGTTGAAGACCAGGCTGTCGGCGCGCTCCACCCCGTCCCACATCCAGCGGCACTCGGGCAGCACCATGGCGGTGCCCGCCAGGGCGGCATCCACATGAAGCCAGAGGCCGTGCGCCTCCGCCAGTTCCGCCATGGCGCCCACCGGATCCAGGGCGGTGGTGCCGGTGGTGCCTACGCAGGCCACCAGGGCGCAGGGTCGCAGGCCGATGTCGAGATCCTTCTCGATGGCAGCCCGCAGCAGGTCCACCCGGATGGCGTGGTTGTCATCGGTGGGGATCAGGCGCAGGTAGTCGCGCCCGAAGCCCGCGAGCAGGGCGCCCTTCTGGATGGAACTGTGGCCCTGGTCCGAGGCATAGACCACCAGGGGCGCCTCGCCGCTCTGCAGTCCCTCCTCGTTCTGGGCATAGCCAGAGGTCTTCTCCCGGGCACAGAGCAGGGCCGTGAAGGTGGCGGTGCTGGCTGTGTCGTGGATGACGCCTGTGAAAGCCGGACTCAATCCGACCATCTGCCGCAACCAGTCCATGACCACCTCCTCCACC
>JBBIHT010000311.1:0-2830 GCA_037446845.1 Geothrix sp.
AGGATCCTGCCAAGCCCCTGTCCGATGAGGCCATCGCCGGCCTGCTGGAGCGGGATGGCATCAAGGTGGCCCGGCGGACGGTCAATAAGTACCGGGAGGAGTTGAAAATTCCTCCAGCTTCCCAGCGCCGGCGCCGATAGCAGGGCCGAGGCCTTACCCGCCGGATCCACGATTTCAGGGCCACCAGGCCCCTTTCAGGAGTGTCCCATGAAGGTCAACTACACCGGCCGCCACATGGAGCTCACCGAGCCCCTGAAGCAGTTCACCAAGCAACGGTTGGACAAGATGGCCTCATACCTGGAGAACATCATGGATGTCCATGTGGTCCTCGCCGTGGAGAAGCATCGCCACGAGGCTGAGATCACCCTGAAGACGCGCACCGATGCGCTGGTGGCCTCCGCCACCACCGACGACATGTACTCCAGCATTTCCCAGGCAGCGGACAAACTGGAGGCTCAGGCCCACAAGCAGCTCAGCAAGCGCAGCACCCGAGCCCATGACAGCGTGAAGGCCGTGGTGGCGGCGGAGGAATAGACGCGCCTGCCCCAGGACGAGGCCGGCCCCGCGAGGGGCCGTCCTCGTTCTGGGGCGGCCCGAATCGCCCCTGACCGCGATATCCTGAGGGACTCGAGGTTCGCCATGCCTGATCCCACCCATCTCTACGCCCCCAAGACCTGCACCGAACCCACCCAGGTTTGCGAGAAGTGCCGGAATCCTTACACCCTGGATGCCTTCCAGCACGGTGTGGAAGGTCAGGAATGCGTCTGCCGTCGCTGCCTCCAGGCCCTGGGCTACGGGGTGAAGGGATGACGGTTCCCTCCCCTGTGGAAGGAATCGTCGAGGCGGTCCTGGCAGGGCGGAGAATCAGCGCGCCGGAAGCCTCTGTCCTCTTCCGGAATGCCGAGTTGCCTGACCTGGCCCTGGCCGCCTCGGCCGTCCGCCAGCGGCACAATGGGGCCGGTCGCGTCAGCTTCGTCATTGATCGCAATGTGAACTACACCGATATCTGCAATGTCTATTGCACCTTCTGCGCCTTCTATCACAAGCCCGGGGACAGCCGAGGCTATGTGCTGACCAGGGACCAGCTCCGGCAGAAGGCCCAGGAGACCAAGGCCATCGGTGGTACCGGCTTCCTTTTGCAGGGGGGCGTGAATCCCGACCTGCCCTGGGAGTACTACCTTGAGCTGGTGCATTTTCTCCACCACGACCTGGGCATCTGGGTTCATGGCTTTTCCCCGGTGGAAATCCACATGATGGCCAGGCTATCGGGACAATCCCTGCAGAAGACCATCTCGGATTTGCGGGAAGCCGGCCTGGGCTCCATCCCGGGGGGAGGCGCGGAAATCCTGGTGGATCGCGTACGCCAGAAGATCGCCCCCCTGAAGGGTGGGCGGGATTCCTGGCTGGCGGTGATGGAAGCCGCCCACGAGGTGGGCGTGAAAACCACCGGTACGATGATGTTCGGGATCACCGAGACCCTCGATGAGCGCATCGAACACCTGCAGGTGCTGCGGGATCAGCAGGACCGGGCCCTGGCTCGCGCTAACGGCGGGGGGTACACGGCCTTCGCCGCATGGCCCTTCCAGAGTGGCCACACGCCCTGGGCGGGGAAGGTACCCAAGCCCACGGATGTGGAATATCTGCGCACCATCGCCCTCGCCCGCATCTTTCTCGACAATTTCCCCCACATCCAGAGCAGCTGGGTCACCATGGGCCGAAAGACCGGCCAGGTGGCCCTGCACTACGGTTGCGACGACATGGGCAGCCTCATGCTCGAGGAGAATGTGGTGAGTGCCGCCGGCACCTGCTATAGCGTGAACAAGGACGAGATGGCGCGCCTGATCCTGTCGGCTGGATTCGAGCCCTGGCAGCGGGACAACCTCTACGGCGAGGTTGTGGCCGGGTGATTCTGCCTAAGCTCCTGCGCCCAGGGCGGTCATCAGCTGGTCAGCCAGCGCGCGGATCCTGCCGGGATCACTGAGGGTGGCGCCCCGGGCGGCAATGAGGCGAGCCGAGGAGTTGCCCAGGACGGCCGCTTCCACCAGCCCATGGGCCTGGAGGGTACCGCCGGTCTGGACCAGATCCACGATGGCGTCCGCAAGACCCAGCAGCGGTGCCAGTTCCGCGCTGCTGCTCAGGGGCACCAGCTCGGCGGTGAGCCCTTCGCGGTCGAGCCAGGCCGCCGTGGCCCTGGGGAACTTCGTGGCCAGGCGCAGATGTGGCTTGGTGCGCAGGGCTTCCAGGGATTGGCCCTCCGGGACGCACAGGGAAAGGCGGCACACCCCCAGGCCCAGATCCGCCAGCTCCAGCAGGTCCATGTCCAGTTCGTCCAGGGTGTCGGAACCCACGATGCCCAGGGAGGCGACCCCTGCCGCCACATAGCGTGGCAGATCGGCGCCCTTCAACAGCAGGGCAAAGACCTCCGGGGTGGCGGTTGGGATGCGCAGGATGCGGGAGCGCAGGGCCTGAGCGTCCAGGGCCAGGGGGCTGTGGCGCAGCTTCGGCACCAGTTCCTCCCCGAGGCGGCCCTTGGGAAAGGCGATGAGGATGGGATTGGGAAGCGGCATCAGGATGCCTCAAAAAGGTCGGGGCGGGTTTCAGCCAGGTCCAGTAGGCGCGACAGGCGTACGCAGAATCCGGCGGCCTGCCAGGGACGGCCCAGCCCGGGGAACAGACGGTCGTACCGGCCTCCAGATGCCAGTTCCTGCTGGGCGCCCGGGGCCCAGAGGCGCAAGGTCGGACCCGTGTAGAAACCCAGCCCCGTGACCTCGGCGAGCTCGTCCTTGGGGCAGAACGGCTTGCCCGGCGTGCCTCGGACGAAGTAGTCGCA
>JBBIHT010000312.1:0-2820 GCA_037446845.1 Geothrix sp.
CCTCCAGGTCGAAGAGCTGGATCATCTGCTCGTCCGTGAGCAGTTCCTCCTCGGCGCTTTCCACGGCTCTGCCATCAATCTTCGGCGTCCAGGAAAGCCTTGCGAGGGCGAGGCGCACGGCGGAGGGCAGCAGGCCCATGGCCTGGTACTCGGTGATGCTGGTGGCCCCGTGGCGCTTGCTCAACTTGGCGCCATCGGCGCCCAGGATCATGGGCACATGGGCGAAGGCGGGCAGGTCGTAGCCGAAGGCCTGGAAGAGGGGGATCTGCTTGGGCGTGTTGTTCAGGTGGTCGTCGCCGCGGATCACATGGGTCACCTGCATGTGGGTGTCATCCACCACCACGCAGAAGTTGTAGGTGGGCACGCCGATCTCTCCGGGCGCCGAACCGGTGCGGGCGATGATCCAGTCATCCAGGTTGTCCGCCGAGAAATGGGTCGCCCCCTTGATGAGATCGGGCACCACGATGTCGCCCTCGGCGGGCATGGCGAAGCGAATGGCGAAGGGCTCGGAACCATCATGGTGAGCCTCGCGGCAGCCCTTCCCGGCATCCAGTCCCCGGTTGTACTGGAACACCTTGCCCGCCGCCTCCACCGCTTTCCGCCGTCCCTCCAGCGCCTCCCGGGTGCAGCGGCAGCGATAGGCCAGGCCCTTGTCCAGCAATTCCTGGATCTTCGCGCGATAGAGCTCCATGCGCTGCATCTGGCGGTAGGGCCCGTGGGGCCCCTTCCACTGGCTGGGATCGCCCACCACGGGGCCCTCGTCCCAATCCAGCCCGCACCAGGCCATGCCTTCCTCGATGATGCGGATGTTGTCGTCCGTGCTGCGGGAAAGATCCGTGTCCTCGACCCGGAGGATGAACCGTCCGCCATGCTTCCGGGCGTATAGCCAGCAGAAGAGGGCCGTGCGCACGCCACCGATATGAAGCATGCCGGTGGGGGATGGGGCGAAGCGGGTGACGACCTGGCGGGACATGGGGTGCCTCTGGATCAAACCTCCAGTGTGCCCCAAGCGCGGGGACTTCGTCCCTGCCCGAAGCAAAGAGGGGCGGCGCCGATAAAACTATCTAATGTAAAGCTTCAGCTTGATCTCAACCGGCGTGTCGCCACTGAAGAGACTGCGATCCAGCACCACCGGCACTTCCACCACACTGCTGTGGGGCATGTGGGCCGGGGGGTGGGGAGTGGCCTCCGGGGGCGCTCCCTCGGCGGGCAGTTCCTCGATTTCCTCCAGCAGTTCGCCGGCGGAAAGTTCCTCCACCTCCAGTGGAGCCGTATTCGCCGGCTGGGGCATGGGCGCCGGCGGCGGGAACTGGCCTCCCAGGTTCACCTCTGGCTCCTCGACGATCCCGCCGCCGTACTTGTCGGCCAGGCTCTTGAGCACCAGCTTGGCCACCCCGGTGAGGGTTTCCTTGACGCCCTCGCCCCGCATGGCGCAGGCCTCGAAGGTGGGGGCTCCGAAGAGGTTGATTTCCCGGTTCAGGGTCTCCACGGGCAGGGCATTGGGGGTATCCCGCTTGTTCCACTGGATCACATGAGGAAGCTTCTCCAGGTCCGCGCCCTGGTCCTTGAGGTTGACCATGAGGTTCTGGAAGCTTTCCTTGTTGCTTTCCAGGGCCGGTGCCTGGGAATCCGCCACGAACACGACGGCATCCGCCCCCCGCAGCACCAGCTTCCGGGTGGCATCGTAGAACACCTGGCCCGGCACGGTGTAGAGCTGGATGCGGGTTTTCATGCCCCGGATGGTACCCAGCTCGATGGGCAGGAAATCGAAGAAGAGGGTGCGGTCGGTCTGGGTCGCCAGGGACAGCATCTTGCCCCGGCCATCCCCCGGCAGGGTGTCGTACACATGCTGGAGATTGGTGGTCTTGCCGCACAGACCGGGGCCGTAGTAGACGATCTTGGCCGTCAACTCCTTGGTGGCCGCGTTGAAAAGCACCATGCTCGCACCCTTGCAATCTTTGGGCAGATTGGCGGATCCCTCGGGCCCCGTCAAGAAAGAACCGATCTTCCACCACCTGGGGCACCCTTCCGGTAACGGTGCCAATCCCCCCCCAGGTGCGCTACACTGCCCGCGATCCACCCCTTTCTGAGGTACCCATGGCCAAGCTGCTGGTTCACGAAGGTGCGGGTGTTCGAGCCTTCGAGATCGTGGATAACGAAGTACATATGGGGCGGGAGCTGGACAATACCCTCCGCCTGCCTGATCCCAGCATCAGCCGTCATCATTGCGTGGTGCGCAAGGTGGGTGGCGGGTACGAGATCCAGGATCTCCAGAGCAGCAATGGCGTCCTGGTGAACGGCAACCGCATCCAGTCCTCCCCCCTGCACGATGGGGACCGCATCACCCTGGGCCAGATCCAACTCACCTTCCAGGACCCCCAGCCCGAGGGCAGCCCCACCGTGGCCATCCAGGCAGCCGAACCTCCTGCCCCCATGGGAACCGTCCGCATGTCAGCGGACCAGCTGGCGGCCATTCACACCGGCAAGGCCATCGCCGGGGAGCCTGAGCTCACCCGCCTCCCCTCCCAGGGCCAGGGCGCCACGGGACCCGTGCCCACGCAGGTCTCCCGGCCCGCCATTCCTCCCATTGCCCCGCCCATGGCGCCTCGCTTTGGTGCCCCCGGAGCATCCTCGGGAGGCTACGACGGCCCCATGCCGGCCTTCCTGCTGGCCTACCTGCCCCCGGTTCCCGAGGATGCCCAGCCCACGGGAGAGCGCGGCGACTTCGTAACGCGGCTGGTGGCGGTCCTGGTGGACGCGGTGCCCATCATCGCCATCTACATCCTGAGTTTCATCCTGGCCTTCATTCCCTTCCTGGGC
>JBBIHT010000313.1:0-2807 GCA_037446845.1 Geothrix sp.
GAGCACCCGCTGGAATCGCTGGCGGACTTCTGCATGGGGGTCTACACCAACCGCAACCTGCCCACCCGCGTGGACATGCTGGCCCGCAACATCAAGGACTACGAAGCTGACGGCCTGCTGATCAATTCCATCAAGAGCTGCAACAGCTTCTCGGCAGGCCAGCTGGTGATGCTGCGGGAGATCGAGAAGCTCACGGGTAAACCGGGGGCCTTCATCGAGACCGACCTGGTGGATCCCCGGTATTTCTCGGCAGCCAATGTGAAGAACCGCCTGGAGAGCTATTTCCAGATGATCGATCAGAAACGCAGGGCCGGCGGGTTCATCACCGGAACCGCTCCGGCCGGCGCCTAGGGGATCCCGCATGCGAACCTTCATCGGCATTGATCTGGGCTCCACCACCACCAAGGCGGTGGTCCTGGATGAACAGCAGAACATCCTGGGACGGGGCATCACCAACTCACGCTCCAACTACGATGTGGCGGCCACCGTCTCCAAGCAGGAGGCCAAGATTGGCGCACGGTTCACGCTGTTCCACCAGGCCCTTGGCCAGGATGGCGGCGTGGACCAGCTGCTGGAAAACCTGGAACGCAACTTCAGGCTGGAGCAGTTCCTGGGGGAGCTGGACCAGCTGGAGGCCACCTGCAACGGCTACCTCGACCACCCCCGCTTCGCCGCCACCCAGGGCACCCTGCGGGAGGCACTGGCGGCCCTGTTCCGGCAGATCAAGCTGGAAGCCCCGGCCATCTATGCACCCGGTGCCAGGCGGAAATCCGATTTCTTCCGGGACATCGCGGGCTCCCGTTTCATGAACCTCGCCGAACAGATCAGTCGCGAATCGGGCGCCAGCTTCGACGCCCTGCTGAACATCTACGACAAGGCCATTCTCGATATCGAGGCCCAGGTGTCCACGGACGACCGGGTCGCCCGCCAGCTCCTGAAGGGCCTCTCCAGGGCCTACCGGGACATGGGCGCCGTCCAGGTCGGCGAGGCAGAGGCCCTGGCTATCCTGCAGAACATCCTGGCCACGGAACTGGAGGAAACCTACATCGTTGGCACCGGCTACGGCCGGGTGCGCCTGCCCTTCCCCAAGGAGCACATCCGCTCTGAGATCCTGTGCCACGGCCTGGGGGCCCACATGATGTTCCCCGGCACACGCACCGTGCTGGATATCGGCGGCCAGGACACCAAGGGCATCCAGGTGGACGCGGACGGCATCGTCACGAACTTCCAGATGAACGACCGCTGCGCCGCAGGCTGCGGGCGCTACCTGGGCTACATCGCCGACGAGATGAAAATCGGATTGCACGAGCTCGGCCCCATCGCCCTCCAGGCGACGAAAACCACCCGCATCAACTCCACCTGCACGGTCTTCGCCGGGGCGGAACTGCGGGACCGCCTTTCCCTGGGCGAGAAGCGACCCGACATTCTGGCCGGTCTGCATCGGGCCATCATCCTGCGGGCCATGTCCATCATCGCCCGGTCCGGGGGCATCACCGACCAGTTCACCTTCACGGGCGGGGTGGCCAAGAACGAGGCCGCGGTAAGGGCGCTGCGCCAGCTCGTCCAGGAGAACTACGGCGACATGACCATCAACATCAGCTCCGAGTCCATCTACACCGGCGCCCTGGGTGGCGCCAGCTTCGCCCACCGCGCCGTGATGAATTGACGGGAGTTCGAGACCATGACCATTGCCATTGGCGTTGATGTTGGATCCGGGGTCATCAAGACGGCCCTCTTTCGGGCCGAGGGCGAGGCGAGCCACGATTACCAGTGGCTGGCCCGCTGGGAGGCCCGGATCCGCCAGCGGGACACCTACAAGTTGGTGGACGACTCCGTCGCGGATGTGCTGGCGAAGGCCGGGGTGGAACGAGGCCAGGTTGACTACCTTGCCACCACGGGCGAGGGCGAAAGCCATCCGGGGGCCACGGGCCACTTCTATTCCATGACCACGCACGCCCGCGGGGCCCTCCACCTCAACCCGGAAGCCCGGGCCGTGCTCGATATCGGCGCATTGCATGGCCGGGCGATCTGCATGGACGAGCGGGGGAAAGTGCTGAACTACCGCATGACCAGCCAGTGCGCCTCGGGTTCCGGGCAGTTCCTGGAGAACATCTCCCGCTACCTGGGTATCGCCCAGGACGAAATCCCGGGCCTGTCGCTGGCATCCAGCCATCCCGAGAAGGTGAGCAGCATCTGCGCGGTCCTGGCGGAAACCGATGTCATCAACATGGTGTCCCGCTCCATAGCTCCGGCCGACATCCTGCGCGGCATCCACGAATCCATGGCGGATCGCCTCCTGAAATTGCTGAAGTCCATCGAATCGAGCATCGCCAGGGAGGGCGTGGTGATGTTGACGGGCGGGCTGGCCCTGGATGCAGGTCTGGTGAAGGCCATGGAGGATGGCCGGGAAAAGCAGAACATGACCACCCGAATCGTTTCCCACCCCGATTCCCTCTTTGCCGGGGCCATCGGGGCGGCCATCTGGGGCATCTTCCGGCACCGGAAACTCAAGGCCAGAGGGCTGCTGCCCACCTCCGCATCGGCCTAGGGTTTCGAACACCATGAATGATCCTGGTCCTGGTTCAGCAAGGCAGTGGAGCTCAACGGCACTTCGGGGCCGGGGTCCCTGGAGGCCCGTGGCCCGGCGCTCCCGGGGCTCTATATTGGGAATCCGGCCGGTTCGTTCAAGGGGGGGGCGGCCATGAAAAAAATCCTCAGCCTCACGGTCAACGGCCAGCACCGCGATGATGCCGTGGCTGAGAACGCCCTGCTCCTCGACTACCTGCGGGACGACCTGGGCTTGACAG
>JBBIHT010000314.1:0-2804 GCA_037446845.1 Geothrix sp.
GGCCCCGAAGGCGGACAGCATCACCAGGTCGCCCTTGGCCATGCGCTTCTCCTCATAGGCCTGGTGCATGGCGGTCGGGAGTGTGGCGGTGGTGGTGTTGGCATAACGGTCAATGTTCACCATCATCCGGGCGGGGTCCAGTTCCAGGCGCTTGGCGGCGGCATCCATGATGCGGATGTTCGCCTGGTGAGGCACGAAGAGCTCGAGATCCTCGCCCCTGAAGCCATTGCGGTCGAGCAGCAGCTTGCTGTTGTCGGCCATCTCGCGGACAGCATTCTTGAAGACCTCGCTACCGGCCTGATGGATGTAGTGTTCCTTGGCGGCCACCGTCTCCGCCGAGGCGGGCTTCAGGGAGCCTCCGGCCGGCATGAACAGGAAGCACCCGCCCGAGCCATCCACCTTGTGCTCGAAATCCAGGATGCCGAACCCATCGTCCACCCGCTCCAGGATGACCGCACCGGCACCATCCCCGAACAGCACGGAGGTGGTGCGATCCTCCCGGTTGATGATGGTGGACATGATGTCCACACCCACCACGGCCGCCCGGCGAACGCCACCAGCCGCCACCAGGCTCGCGGTGGTGGTGAGGGCGTAGAGGAATCCCGAGCAGGCCGCGTTCAGGTCGAACCCAAAGGCATGGTCGGCGCCCACCGCGTGCTGGATGCGGCAGGCAGTCGCGGGAAACATCGTGTCAGGTGTGACCGTGGCCACCACAATGAGATCCAGCTCGCTGGCCTTGATGCCCCGGTTATCCAGGGCCATCTGCAGCGCCGGCGCCCCCAGCTGGGAGGCCCCGGTCCCTGGCTCGGCCCACCGGCGCTCCCGGATGCCCGTGCGCGTGCGGATCCATTCGTCATTGGTGTCCATCATCTTGGACAGTTCATCGTTGGTAACAACCTTCGTGGGATAGCACTGGCCAGTGGCGGTGATGCCAACAGGAATGGCGAGACGATGGGTCAAGGGTCCTCCAGAGCGAATCTTCATGATGGCATGAACTTCCGCTGAGGACGGGTGCCCCTTGTCAGCCCTGCTGCCGCAAGCCCCGAAGCACCGCCAGCAGGCGATCCGCATCCAGCACAGGCACAGGTTTCCCATCCAGCGGGACCATGGCCATCAGCCAGGGTTGCCAGGGCTCGGTGGGCTCAGGATCGGTCCAGGTCTCCGGGTTCAAGTCCAGGACGCCAGACTGCTCCTCAAGCTGGAGCCCCAGGCGCAGCCTCAACACCGCCAACGCCTGGGCATTCCGGTTCACGGCGGCGATGCCGGGCAGGTCCGTCCAGGCGAGCACCGGAAGGAATTCTCCCTCGTGAACCACGACGCCCTGGATGCCCTTGGGGCGACCCGGCAGGACCGACACCGCCATGGCCGGCAACACCTCGCGAAGGTCACGCAGGGGAAGCAGGAGGTCGCGCCCCGCGACGCGGGCCCTGAGACAGGGGATTCGGGTGTGCAGCGGATCAGACATGGGCGACTCGGCGCATGAGGGCATCCATGGCCAGTCCGAGAATCGCTTCGGGGTCCAGCACCCACAGCACCCCGTCCTCCTGGGGGCAGCCCCCCATGATGCCCTTGGCCTGGGCTACTTCTGGCAGGCTTCGCAGCAGCACCTCGATACGCCCCATGACTTCATCCACGCCGATGGCTACGGCCACGCTTCGGGATGAAGCACCCGCCTGGGAGAGCACCACGAGGGCCCCCTGGCCCTCGGGTACCGGCAACCCGAGGCAGGCTTGCAGGGATTCGATGGGCAGGGTCATGCCCAGCACTTCGACGTTCTCGCCGCCGCGGCGGAGGGTTTTCCCCGCCTGGGCCCGGAGCACACTGCCCTGGGGAATACCGAATGCCTGGTCGCCGCACCTCACCTTTAAACAACTGATGACAGCCCGGCTGAGCGGAATCATCAGGCGCACGAGGCTGCCCCTGCGGGCCTCGCTGGAGAGGTGGAGTTCGCCCCCCAGGGATTCCATCTCGGCCCGAACCACATCCATGCCCACCCCCCTCCCCGATATCTGGGAGGCCTTCTCCTGGGTGGAGAACCCCGGTTCCAAGGCCAGGCGGTGGAGCCGCTCGGGGCTTGCGTTTTCATCCTCCCGCAACAGACCCAGGGCGATGCCCCGTGTCCGAATCCGCTCCAGATCAAAGCCGCGCCCATCGTCTCGAATGTCGAAGCGGAGATTCCGCCCTCGCTGGGACGCGGAAATGCGCAGGCTGCCCGTCTCACTTTTCCCCTGGGCGGCCCTTTCAGAAGGCAGTTCCAGCCCGTGATCAAGGGCATTCCGAACCAGATGGAGAAAGGGTTCCATGAGCCTCCCGACCAGGTTCCGCTCCAGCTCGAGTTCCCCCCCTTGGAAGGCCAGCTTGACGGGCTTGCCCAGATCCCGGCTGAGGCTTTTCACCATGGGCTCGATGCGGCTGAACAGGCTTTCCACCTTCACCATCCGCATCTGCAGGAAGGATTTCTGGACTTCCAGGAGCCCAGCCTCCATACCGCGCAGCAGGGGCAGCGCCACCGGGTCGGCAGCCTGCCCCGCCGCGCGACTGGCGGCATCCCGCAACTGCGCCACGGCCAGTATGCGTCCCTCCAGGGCCTCCACCTGGTGGGCCGGCGGGGGCGACACCGTCCCGGTGCTCGTCACCGGCCAGGAGGTCCTGGCCGACTCGACCGACATCCTGCGCTGGGCCGATGCGCACGCGCCCGCCGATGATCCGCTTCGCGGCTTCCTGGATCCCGGTCAGCTGGCTCGCGCCGCCGGTCAGCACGAGCCTGCGTCCGGCATGGGCCGGAAGCCCCGAGCTTTTCAGCC
>JBBIHT010000315.1:0-2788 GCA_037446845.1 Geothrix sp.
GGAAGAGGCCCTGAACCATCCCACCTGGAAGATGGGCCCCAAGATCACCATTGATTCCGCCACACTCATGAACAAGGGCCTGGAGGTCATCGAGGCCTCGGTGCTCTTCTCCCTGCGCCCCGAGCAGATCCAGGTGACCGTGCATCCCCAGAGCCAGGTCCACGCCATGGCGGGTTTCACCGATGGCAGCTACCAGCTGCAGGTCTCTGCCAACGACATGAAGCTGCCCATCCAGTACTGCCTGCTCTACCCCGAGAAGATCCCCGGGCCCGTGGCGCCCTATGCCTGGGACCAGGCCCGCGCCTGGACCTTCGAGGCCCCGGACCTGAACCGCTTCCCCTGCCTGGGACTGGCCTTCGCAGCCCTGCGTGAAGGGGGCACCGCCCCGGCCATCCTGAATGCGGCCAACGAGGTGGCCGTCGCCGCTTTCCTCCAGGGGCGGCTGGGCTTCTGGGACATCCAGGCCTGCAACCGGGACACCCTGGCCGAGGTGCCGACCGAGCCCCTGGCCTCCCTGGCGCAAGTGCTGGATGCGGACCGGGCCGCGAGGCGTCATGCTGAAGGATGGGTCCAAGCTCGGACCTGAACCTTTTCGGGTGTCCATGCGCCGCTTTCGCCTGCCCTTGTCCGTGTCCGTGGCGCTTGTCGCCAGCTTCGCCCTGGGCCTCAAATGGCCAGGCGCAGGCTTCTGGGGGCCCATCCTCATGCTGGGGGGCCTGATCTTCCTGCATGAAGGAGGCCACTTCCTCACTGCCAAGTGGATGGGCATGCCTGTGGAAGTCTTTTCGCTGGGCTTCGGCCCTCGCCTGCTGGGCTTCAAGTGGCGCGAGACCGATGTGCGCCTTTCCCTCCTGCCCCTTGGCGGTTATGTGAAGCTCGCGGGTTTCAACCCCGAGGAACCCGGCGCCGATGATCCCTATGGTTTTCTTCAGCAGCCCTTCGGCAAGCGCATGCTCTTCTACAGTGGCGGCATCCTGGCCAACCTCGCCACCACCCTGATCCTCTTCACCGCCGTGGGCATGGACCAGGCCCGCGTGACCGCCGTCAAGGAGACCTGGACCGTCGTGGAGGTGGTCCCCCATAGCGCCGCCGAACAGGGGGGGCTGAAACAGGGCGATGAACTGCTGCGCATCGGCGAGCTGCCCTTCCCCGAGACCCAGTGGGATGAAGCGGTGGCCTACATCCAGGCCCGGGGCGGCCAGGCGATCCCCTTCCAGCTCCGCCGGGAGGGCCAAGCCCTGGTGCTGCCCCTCACCCCCCGTCTCGAAGGCGGGAAGGGGCGCCTGGGCTTCATGCCGCTGCCCATGCAAATGCCTCTGGCCTGGCGCGCCCTGCGGCCGGGCGACCTGCTTCAGGGGGGCCGCTACGCGGCCATCACCTCCTGGCACATGAGCGGCCAGGTCTTCGGGTTCCTCAAGCGGGTGTTGTCATTCCAGGCCCGCAGTTCCGAGGTGGCCGGGCCCATCGGCATCATCCGGCAGGGCAGCCGCGCCGCAAAATCCGGCTGGCAGGTGTTCCTGTTCATGACCGCGGCCATCAGCCTGCAGCTGGGCCTCCTGAACGCCCTGCCCATCCCCGCCCTGGATGGCGGCCACATGGCCCTGCTGGCCTTCGAGAAACTGCGCCGCCGGGATCTCAGCATCGAGTTGAAGGAGAAGATCCTCACCGGCGGGTTCGTCCTGCTGGCCTCCCTCATGCTGCTGGTGATCGCCATGGACCTGATGAAGTTGCGCCGCTAGTCACTCCTCCTTCGCCGGCTCCACCTCCACCTTCACCTTCAGGTTTTGGCCGGCGGCTTCCAGGGCCAGGGTGTAGCTGCCCGCCAGCACGAACGGGCGCCGGCCCCGGGGCAACCCGGCCAGGAGGGAGGGTTCCACCTGTAGATTCCAGTCCACCCGCTGGAGGCCCGCCGGGGTGCCCTGCTTCCAGCGGCGCTGCACCACCCCCTTGGCATCCCGCAGGGTCAGGGTGGCTTCGCCCGGCTGGGCCAGGTGGTACCAGAAGGCCACTGTCTCGGGTTCCTGGATGCCGAACCAGCCTGGGCGGTCCTCTTTCCACCAGGACTCAACCTTCACCTTGGGAACCTCGAACAGGTGCACGGCCTCGGCCCGCCGGGCCGGGGTCAGGGCCTCCAGGGCGGCGATGGGCGCGACCCAGGCGCTGCGGCCATGGGTGCCGATGACCAGGTCCTGGGCCTTGGGCTGGATGGCCAGGTCGTGGACCGGCACATGGGGCAGGTCGGCACCCAGCACCTCCCAGCGCACACCGCCATCCAGGGAGGCGAAGACGCCGAAATCCGAGCCCACGAACAGCAGGGAGGGGTTAACGGGATCCTCGCGCACCACATTGAGGTTCTCCGCGGGCAGGTTGCCCTTGAGGGAACTCCAGGTGGCACCGTAATCCGTGGTCTTGAAGACCAGCGCCTCGACGGCGTCCCGGCGGAGGGCGCTGAAGGTGGCATACGCCGTGCCTTCCTGGTGCTGACTGGCCTCCACCCGGGTGACCCAGCGGTCCCTGGGCAGGCCCTGTTCGCAGCGCTTCCAGGTGTAGCCACCATCCCGCGTCACCTGCACCCGCCCGTCATCGGTCCCGGCGTAGAGAAGGCCGAAGCGTTTGGGGCTTTCTGAAAGGGTCGTGAGGGTGCCGAAGGGCACATCCCCCACCGGCGGCTGGCCGGTGAGATCGGAGCTGATGGGAGCCCAGGAGGCCCCCTGGTCCAGGCTGCGCAGCAGGAGCTGGGCGCCGGTGTAGAGAATGTGGGGGCTGTGGGGCGAAAGCTGCAGGGGCG
>JBBIHT010000316.1:0-2779 GCA_037446845.1 Geothrix sp.
GCGAATGCTCTGCTGGACCTCCACCTCGCCCACCCGGCGCGACAGGTCCTCCAGCAGCTGTAGGAGTGGCTGGGGCGTGGTCTGGTTGCCAACCTCCAGGCGCTGCGCGATCTCATCCAAGGTGACCGCTGATTCCAGGGCCCGCACCAGGGTGCCGTGACTGACCCGGAAGGTGCCCATGGCGTCCAGGGCCTCCACCTCGGTCACCTGGGCCAGCTGGAGAAGGCGATGGGGATTCTGCAGAAGGGGGGTGAGCACCTCCAGGGTGGGCTGAACGATGAGAGGCTGGACCTGCATGAGCGGCGACCAGTGTTCTTCAGTGCCCTTCAGATCCCGGAGCAGATATTCGTGGGCCAGGGCCTCACCGTGCTCGGTCAGGCGCAGGTGTGCGAATCCCGCATCCCCCTGGACCATGCCCATGCGGGCCAGAAAGGGGAGGAACACCACCCGCGTGCGCTCCTCGTCCAGGGGATGCAGGGTCTTCAGGAAAGCGAGAAAGGGCTGCACCACCAGGGTCTGGCCCCGGCGTTCAAGCAGATGCTGCATCAGGAAATGGCGATCCTCGGCAGGAGGCATGCCCCAGGCCTTCAGGTCGTGCTCCAGCAGGCTGGCGAAGGCCCGTTCCGCCACCCAGCGCGGCGGGTGGCTGGTGACGGCAGGCAGCAGGGTTTCCACGCGACCATCGCGATTCCACAGCAGGCCCAGGCGGTGGAGCAAGGTGAACAGCAGGGTCGCGTCCTGCTCCTCCTCCAGCATGGCGTTGCGCTGCATGAGCTGGCTCAGTTCCTTCTTGGCGGGCAGGCCGCCCTTGAGCACGCGCAATCCGCCCACGCAGCGAAGCAGCACGCTGGTGAGCGCCAGGGAGAAACGATAGGGCTCCGGTGCCCGCAGGCTCACTTCGGGGGAGGCGACGAAGGCCAACGCCCCCTCGTCGAAATCCTCCAGGGCATCGGCCACTCGCTCGGGCACGGCCCAGCCGCTGCCATCAAGCAGCACCAGCCCCAGGTCCCTGAGGGCACCCAGGATCGGCTCCACCGGCACTTGGCCATCATGCGCAAGGTGTTTCAAGGCCACAAGGGACTGGCTGTCCAGGTCCGCCAGGGTACCCCCCAGGCGCTTGTGATCCTCCAGGTGGAAGACCATGGTCTTGAGCAGGCGCACTCGGCCATCCCCGCCATCCTCCCAGCCATCCGGGACCGGAAGTCGCCTCCGTTCGCAGATCGTACGCAGTTGTTCATCCGAGCAGTTCGATAGGAGCTGATAGTGCGTAAGCGGCATGGGCACCTGGGTGCAGACGATCGTCCAGTGTCCCACAAAAGACGCACATGCTCTCGGTGAAAAAACCTATCGGCCCCGAACCGGGGGTCCGGGGCCGAGGGAATCTGGTGGCAGCTCAGAGCTCGAGGGTGATGCCCTGGGCCAATTCCACTCGCCCGCTGAAGTTCAAGGTGCTGGTCTGGCGGCGCATATAGGCCTTCCAGGCGTCGCTCCCGCTCTCACGGCCGCCGCCGGTGTCCTTCTCGCCGCCGAAGGCCCCACCGATCTCGGCGCCGCTGGTACCCGTATTCACATTGGCCAAGCCGCAATCGCTACCTGCTGCTGACAGGAACCGTTCGCTCTCCCGCTGGTCGTTGGTGATGATTGCGCTGGAAAGGCCCTGGGGCACACCGTTCTGGATGGCGATGGCCTCCTCCAGGGATTCGTATTTCATGAGATAGAGCAGGGGCGCGAAAGTCTCCTCCCGGGTCATCGGCAGGTCCTTCCCCACTTCCGCGAGGCAGGGGGACACGAAGCAGCCTCCGGGCAGGTCCAACCGCTCGCCGCCGCAGAGGATTCGTCCGCCCTGGGCCTTCACGGTCTCGATGGCCGCCATCATGGTGGCCACCGCCGCCGGGTCCACCAGGGGGCCCATGAGGTTCTTGTCCTGGCGAGGGTCGCCAATGGGTGTCTTCCCATAGAGTGCCACCAGGCGATCCCGGAAGGAGTCGTAGATGGAGGCCTGGACGATCACTCGCCGGGTGGAGGTGCAGCGCTGCCCCGAGGTACCGATGGCACCGAAGTAGATGGAACCCAGCGCAATCTCCAGATCGCCCTTCTCGCTCACGATCACCGCGCCATTGCCGCCCAGCTCCAGGATGTGGCGGCCGAACCGTGCCTGGACCAGCTGGCCAACATGGCGCCCACCGGGCACTGAACCGGTGTAGGACACCAAGGCCACCCTGGGATCGTTGTTGATGAGGTCGCCAATCTCGCTGCCCTTGCCAATGGCCAGGCTGCAGATGGCCGGGTCATAGCCGAAGTCAGCGAGCACCTTGGCGGCGATCCGAATGCAGGCGATGGCCGTCAAGGGCGTCTTGGAAGAGGGCTTCCATAGCACCGTGTCGCCGCAAACCAGGGCCAGAGCGGCGTTCCAGCTCCACACTGCCACGGGGAAGTTGAAGGCCGTGATGACCCCCACCACGCCGAGGGGATGCCACTGCTCCTGCAGACGGTGCATGGGCCGCTCGCTGGGCATGGTAAGACCGTAGAGCTGGCGGGAAAGCCCCACCGCGAAATCGCAGATATCAATCATTTCCTGGACTTCGCCCAGGCCCTCCCGCAGGCACTTGCCCATCTCCAGGGTGACCAGCTCCGCCAGGGCGGCCTTGTGCTTCCGCAGCTCGTCTCCCAGCGCCCGGACCACCTCCCCGCGCTTGGGGGCCGGCACCAGCTTCCAGGAAGCGGCAGCCTGATGGCATCGGGCCAGGATTGCCTCGAACTCCTGGGGGGTGACATTCGC
>JBBIHT010000317.1:0-2778 GCA_037446845.1 Geothrix sp.
CCAGTCCCCCCACCAACCCGAAGCCTACCGCCTGCCCCCGACCTTGCCTCGGCCCAGGGAAAGAGAAGGAAAGCATGGCCAACACCAGACAAGGACCCGCCATCCAGCCCAGGACCCGGCCTCCCAGCATGTAGGCCCGCTCGGGGTTGGGGGCCCATGCCTGCCATCGGAGGAGGTCCCAGGAACTGGCCACCTCGGCCGTGGCGGCACTCCGCAGGGCCCGTTCGGGGAATAGCCGGTCGGCGGCGGGTCCAGATACCAGGTGGAGCCCACCCCAGGGCAGGGCCTCAGAGTGGGGCTCGCCCAGGTGCCAGCGAAGCAGGATGGGTGCCTCGCCAGGCGATTTCAGGGGAAAGCCCCACCGTTCCCCTGTATCAAGGTGCCAGAGCACGCCCGTGGCCCCGAGATGGAGCCAGGGCTGCTCGGTGGCCTGGGCCTGGCTTCGGGCGAGAATCCGACGGTAGAGGTGGTCGGAATGCAGTTTGGCCATCGGCGCAAGCCCCACCTGGAGCCCGAGGGTGAGCAGGATCACGACACCCCAGGCCCAGCGGCTGCTCCAGAGCCAGGTGAGCAGGCTCACACCGCCAGCCCTCAGGGCAAGCCATTCTCGAGTCAAGGCGGCTTCGGAAAGCGTCAACAGCGTTCCCAGGAGGAAGGCCAGGGGCAGCACCACCACCAGAAAAGGAGGCAGGTTCCATGACCAATACTGAATAAATACAAATAAATTCACATGATTCTTCGATAGGTCTCCCGCTAGGGAGGCATATTCCACCAGTCCGTTGAGCACCAGCAGGCTCCCCAGCACAGAGATCCAGTTGCGCCACCAGGCCAGGGTGGACCAGTGCCTCAGAATGCCGTGCTGCGTGCCTTTGCCATGCAGCCACCGGGACAGGTCATCCTGGCGAGAGCGCAGGTGCTGCAGCGAGGGCGTCAGCCTTGACCGCAGCGGACGGAAGAGCCAGCGGCTAACCCGGTCGAACGCGCGGAGGGCGTGGTGCGGTTTCAGGCGCTGCCGCAACAGGTAGGCTCCACCCACGATAAAGGGAAAGGGCACCGCCAGGAGCGGGACAGAAGATTTAACTTTTCCACCCATCCACATGTTTTCAATGTATTTCATCAACAGGTAGTAGAGCATGATGATCCCCAGGCTTTTGAGGATGGCCCCCCCTCGGTAGAACCGTGGATGGGTGAAGCCCATGGCAATGCCCAGCAGCAACAGCGCGGCGGCAGCGATGGGAAGGGTTGTCCTTCGAGCAAGGTCGACCACTGCCTTGAGGCGGAGGTCAGCAGGATCGTGGCTCTCCCCGGAGGCCCCCCGGACCAGGGCCATCAGCCTCCGAGAGCTTTCGTACCGCAGCGGAGTCGCCGGCAGGAGGCGGGTGGCCGCAGGAATGGCAAATCGTAATACCTGCTGTTCCTGGCGCAGGTGGACGACACTTCCTGAACCGGCTGAATTAAACAGGGAGCCCTGGAGATCCATAAGGTGGATCTGCAATTCCGAGGTGCCATCTACCTGAGGTTGAAGGGCATAGGTCATTCTGCGTGCGGTCAAGTGCTGGACCCCGGTGGGTCCAACCTCCATGAGGTGGACTTGTCCTTCCGGGGAAACCCAGAAGGAAGAATGAGGCGCGCCCGGGGGGCTCCAGGGGGGTGCTCCGGGTCGCAGGAACCGGGCCTTGGCTTCCTCCGCCATCCGGCCGCGGAGGGATTGCTGCAGGCGGGCAGCATAAGGAACCGCGAGATGGGCGTTGACCGAGGCCAGGAGGACCAGGAGGCCAGCCAGGATCCCCCAGGGTGCCGTCCAGGTTCGGTTTCCGGCGCCCAAGCCCTGTGCTGCCACCAGCTCGGAGGCTTCCATCAACTGCTGGGTACCCAGCAGGCCTCCGAGCACAGCCGCCATGGGCAGCACCATGCCGAGGTTTTCGGGCAGCGCGGTCAGGAGCAGGGGCAGCATCCACCGCAGGGGAGCACCCTGGGCGAAGATCTCCTTGGACAGCGCCACCATCTCCCAGGAAAGCAGGAGGAAACCATAGAAGAAAAGGGCCGCCAGAAAGGGGGTTGCCCAGCGCCGAAGCACATAGCGGGTCAGCACGGAAGGGAGGAAGGGGATCACAGATAGCTTTCGATAATGTATATTATGTAACCTTGAAACCCGAAACCTGCTCGAACAGCGATCTCACAGAACCTTCGCCGCCAGGAGATCGTGGATATGCACCACACCAGTGACCGCCCCCTGCCGCTCCACCATGAGGAAAGTGATCTTCCGAGCCTCCATGATCCCGGCGGCTTCCACCGCCAGTGCGTCCTCGGCAATGCAGGCTGGCTTGGCCGACATGATCTGGCGGGCCTCCAGGATGAGCGGGTTGGTCCCCTGCTGTTCAGCGGATTCCAGCGCCCGTCGAAGGTCCCCATCGGTGATGACCCCAAGGAGGTGGTTGCCAGCCATGACGCTGGTCATGCCCAGGCGCCCCCGCGTCATGGCCTTCAGGATCTGGGTCAGGCTGGCGTGGGCCTCGACGATGGGCCATTCCTTGTGGGCCAACACCTTGACCTTGAGTAGTTTCGATCCCAAAGCTCCGCCTGGGTGATTCAAGGCGAACAGATCCTTGGTGAAACCGCGTGCGGCCATGAGGCAACTCGCCAGGAGGTCCCCCCAGACCAACTGCAGCGTCGTACTGGCCATGGGCGCCAGGTCCAGGGGGCAGCCCTCGCCTTCGGGCAAGGCATAGGTGAACCGCCAGGCAGCCGCCTGGCCAAGGCTGCTGGCGGGCTTGGCCG
>JBBIHT010000318.1:0-2742 GCA_037446845.1 Geothrix sp.
CCCGGGACCTGCCCAGCCCCCCGATCTACAGCAAGATCAACCCGGCCGATGCTCCGATTCTCACCCTGGCCCTTACCTCCACAACCCTGCCCCTCTCGAAGGTGGAGGATGTGGCGGACACCCGCCTGGCGCAGCGCATCTCCCAGTTGCCCGGGGTGGGCCTGGTGAGCATCAGCGGCGGCCAGAAACCGGCTGTCCGCATTCAGGCCGACCCCACCGCCCTGGCCGCCCAGGGCCTCACCCTGGGCGATGTGCGCACCACCATCGCCCAAAGCAATGTAAACCAGGCCAAAGGCAGTTTCGACGGCCTGCGCCAGGCCTATGCCATCGGGGCCAACGATCAGCTCCTCTCCAGCGACGAGTACCGTTCGCTGGTCATTGCCTACCGGAATGGCGCCCCAGTGGTGCTCGCGGATGTGGCCACCATCCAGGACGCCGTGGAGAATGTGCGCCTGGCCGCCTGGAAGAACACCACTGCGGCGGTGATCCTCAACATCCAGCGCCAGCCCGGCGCCAACATCATCGCGGTGGTGGACCGCATCAAGGCCTTGCTGCCGCAACTCCAGGCGTCCCTGCCCGCGGCGGTGGAACTGTCCGTCCTCACGGATCGCACCACCACCATCCGCGCCTCCGTGGCGGATGTGGAATTCACCCTGATGCTCACCATCGCCCTGGTCGTGCTGGTGATTTTCCTGTTCCTGCGCACCCTGGCGGCGACCATCATCCCCAGCGTGGCCGTGCCCCTTTCCCTGGTGGGCACCTTCGGGGCGATGTACCTGCTGGGCTACAGCCTCAACAACCTCACGCTCATGGCCCTCACCATCTCCACCGGCTTCGTGGTGGATGACGCGATCGTGATGATCGAGAACATCATGCGCTACATCGAGGAGGGGGAACCGCCCCTCCAGGCGGCGCTGAGGGGATCGGGGCAGATCGCCTTCACCATCCTTTCCCTCACGGTATCGCTCATCGCAGTGCTCATTCCCCTGCTGTTCATGGGCGATATCGTGGGCCGCCTGTTCCGGGAATTCGCCGTCACCCTCAGCGTCACCATCCTGGTTTCCGCACTGGTCTCCCTCACGCTGACGCCCATGATGTGCGCCAAGCTGCTGAAGCACACCCCGCCTTCGGAACAAACCCCGTTCTACCAATCCTCCGAAGCCGTCTTCCAGCGGATCATCGCCTTCTATGGCCGCACCCTGGCCTGGGTGCTGAAACATCAACCGGGCACTCTGCTGGTGGCCGGTGCCACCCTGGCGGCGACGGTACTGCTCTACCTGGTCATCCCCAAGGGATTCTTCCCAGTGCAGGACACGGGTGTGATCCTGGGCATTTCCGAAGGGCCCCAGACGCTGTCCTTCCAGGCCATGGCCAGCCGCCAACAGGCCCTCGCCGCTGAAATCCTGAAGGATCCAGCCGTGGCCAGCCTGTCCTCCTTCATCGGCATTGATGGCATCAACACCACCCTCAACAGCGGGCGCATCCAGATCAATCTCAAGCCCCTGGAAGAACGCCACCAGAGCGCCATGGAGATCATCCAGCGCCTGCAGCCGCGCCTGGCGGAAGTACCCGGCATTCGCATTTACCTCCAGCCAATCCAGGATCTCACCGTGGAGGACCGGGTCAGCCGCACCCAGTACCAGGTATCCCTGGAGGATGCGGATGCCCGGGAATTGGCCTTGTGGGTGGGCCGTTTCCTGGAGCGCCTCTCCGCCCTGCCCGAGGTGCGGGAGGTGGCCAGCGATCTCCAGAACGAAGGATTCCAGGTGCGGGTGGCCCTGGATCGCAGCACGGCTTCGCGCCTGGGCATCACGCCGCAGATGCTGGATGACGCCCTCTACGATGCCTTCGGGCAGCGGCAGATTTCCACGCTGTTCACCCAATCCAACCAGTACCGGGTAGTGCTGGAGGCACCCCCCAGCCAGTACCAGAAACCCGAGGACCTCCAGCGGATCTTCGTTCGGACCAACTCGGGTGGCTCTGTTCCCCTCAGCGCCTTCACCCGTAGCGAGATCCTGCGTACGCCCCTGGCCATGAACCGCCAGGGGCAGTTCCCCACCGCCACCGTTTCCTTCAACCTGGCGCCTGGCGCCTCCCTGGGCGATGCCGTCAAGGCTGTGCAAACCGTCCAGAAGGACCTGGACCCGCCGCAAAGCCTCAAAGTCGGTTTCCAGGGCACCGCCCAGGCCTTCGGCGCCTCCCTCAGGAACACCCCCTTCCTCATCCTGGCAGCGGTGCTCACGGTCTATATCCTGCTGGGCGTGCTCTATGAAAGCACCGTCCATCCGGTGACCATTCTCTCGACGCTGCCCTCCGCCGGCGTAGGGGCACTGCTCTCCCTGATAATCTGCCGCACGGACTTCAGCGTCATCGCCCTCATCGGCATCATCCTGCTCATCGGCATCGTGGAAAAGAACGCCATCATGATGATTGACTTCGCCCTGGAGGCCGAGCGGAAAAACGGCCTGCCGCCGGAGGCGGCCATCTACCAGGCTTCCCTGCTGCGCTTCCGCCCCATCATCATGACCACCATGGCGGCCCTATTGGGGGGCATCCCCCTGGCCCTGGGTACCGGCGTGGGGTCAGAGCTGCGTCGCCCCCTGGGCATCGCCATCGTCGGCGGCCTCATCTTCAGCCAGGTGCTGACCCTCTACACGACCCCCGTCATTTATCTCGCCTTCGACCGCCTAGCGCGCCGCCTGCGGTCAGCGCGAGCGGCCTAAACACATGGCCTCCCGGGCG
>JBBIHT010000319.1:0-2741 GCA_037446845.1 Geothrix sp.
CGGCGGCCAAGCCGAAGATCGGCATGTACATGGCGATCACGATGAAGCCCACGATCCCACCCAGGATGGCGATCATGATGGGTTCCATGAGGCTGGTAAGGCTGGCCACAGCGTTGTCCACCTCGTCTTCATAGAAATCGGCCACTTTGGAAAGCATGGCGTCCAGGGCACCAGTCGCCTCGCCCACCCCCACCATCTGCACCACCATGGGGGGGAAGACTTTGGTCTCCGCCAGGGGGGTGGCGATGTTGCGACCCTGCTCCACGGCGTCCTTGGACTTGAGGATGGCGTTCTGGATGACCAGGTTGCCCGCGGTCTTGGCCGTGATGTCCATGCCTTCCAGGATGGGCACACCGGAGCTGATCAACGTACCCAGCGTGCGGCAAAATCGGGCCACCGCGACCTTGCGCAGAACATCTCCCAAAATAGGCAGATGCAACAGTAAAGTATCGATCTGTAAATGCCCAATGGGCGTTTTGTAGAACTGCCGGATCCCAACTGCGATCAGGACGATTGCCCCGAGGAGAAGCCACCAGTAGTTGATGATGGCGTCGGAGATGGCGATGCAGACAATGGTGGGGTAGGGCAGCTTGCTGCCCAGGCCCGAATACATGGCGGAGAACACTGGAATGACCTTCACCATGATGACGATGACCACGATGACGGCAATGCTGATGACGGCGATGGGGTAGGTCATGGCGCTCTTGACCTTGCCCGTCAGCTTCACGGCCTTTTCGATGTAGCCGGAGAGGCGCTGCAGGATCACATCCAGGATGCCGCCGCTTTCGCCGGCGCCCACCATGTTCACGAAGAGATCGTTGAAGGCCTTGGGATGCTTGGCCAGGGCCGCCTGCAGGGTCGAGCCCTTTTCCACATCGTCCCGCACCGCCTCGATGATGCGCTGGAAGCCCTTGTGGGATTGCTGGGCGCCCAGGATCTCCAGGCACTGCACCAGGGGCAGTCCCGCATCAATCATCACGCTGAACTGCCGGGTGAAGATGGCCAGATCCTTGGGCGGCACCTTGCCCAGGGACTTCATGCCCTCGGCAGCCACGAGGCGCACATTCATGACCTCGATTCCGTTGCGCTTCAGGGTGGCGGCGGCGGCATCGCGGGAATCGGAGACCAGGACACCCTCCTGGACTTCCCCCATTCGGTTCTTGCCTTTCCATGCATAAGCGGGCATGCGGACCTCGGCGAGTGACAGGGAACGGTGGTGGCTTCAGGATAGGCGGAAAAACCGATGGACGGTGATGAAAAGCATGCTGAACGGGCCGGCGCGGTGCTAAAACGCGGGTGGAGTCTGAATGGATAAGTGATTCCAGGTCATCCCTTTGGGTTGCCCAGGCCATTGGATTTTTCTGGGCGGGAACCTCACCCGGAGCGGCCGCCAGGGAACAGGCATCCCGGGACCGGCGCACTTTGGCCCTCCATCGCCCTTCCTCACCGGTCGGGCCCTGCCGGTCCCGGGCTTCGCCGGTGGGCCTCAGGTGTACTTGATGTTGGGGTTCCGTCCACCCAGCAGGGAGTTGCTGGTGGGGGCGGCCTGGGGCTGGGCATCGGCGGCACCGCGTCCCCCGGCGGCGCCCACGCCCACACCGCGGTTGATGAGTTCGCGCAGTTCGTCGGTGTTGGAGCTGTACTCGAAGGCCTGCTCCTGGGTGATCTCTTTGCGCAGGACCAGGTCAGACAGGCTCTGGTTGAAGGTCTGCATGCCGAACTTGGCCTGGCCCGATTGCATGACACCATAGATCTGGTGGATCTTGTCCTCGCGGATGAGGTTCCGGATGGCGGAGTTGGGGATCATGATCTCCAGGGCCAGGGCCCGGCCCTTGCCGCTGGCCTTGGGAATGAGGCTCTGGCAGATGACGCCTTCCAGCACCAGGGAGAGCTGGGCCCGGATCTGGGGCTGCTGGTGGCTGGGGAACACATCAATGATGCGGTTGATGGTCTGCACGGTGCTGTTGGTGTGCAGGGTGCCGAAGGTGAGGTGGCCTGTCTCCGCGATGGTGAGGGCGGATTCGATGGTTTCCAGGTCGCGCATTTCCCCCACCAGCACCACATCGGGATCCTGGCGCAGGGCAGCGCGCAGGGCCTTCTTGAAGCTGAGGGTATCCGCGTGGATTTCCCGCTGGTTCACCAGGGCCCGCTTGTGCTTGTGCACATACTCCACGGGATCCTCGATGGTGAGGATGTGGACGGGCTCCTCGGTGTTGATCTTGTCCACCATGGAGGCCAGGGTGGTGGATTTGCCGGATCCCGTGACGCCGGTCACCAGCACCAGGCCCCGGGGCTTGTCGCACAGGGACCGCACGGCGGGCGGCAGGCCCAGCTGATCGAAGGTGCGGATCTGCTCGGGAATGGTGCGGAACACTCCGGCGGTGGCGCCGCGCTGGTTGAAGACATTGGCGCGGAAGCGGGCCACACCCTGGAGACCGAAGGAGAAATCCACTTCGAGATCCTCCTCCAGCCGGTGCTTCTGCTGATCGGTCATGACGCCGTAGCAGAGCCAGCGGGTCTGGGCGGCATCCAGGGGCGGCAGCTTGAGGGGCACCATGCGCCCGTCAATGCGGATCTGCGGGGCGGTTTCCGTCGTGATGTGCAGATCCGTGCCCCCGTACTCCACCATGGTCTTGAGGAGCTGCTGCAGGGGGACGACGTAGTTCGCGCCGCTGGTGTCGCTCATGGCTTCCTCCAGGATCCCTACAGAACCGTTTCGCGGACGATCTCTTCGATGGTGG
>JBBIHT010000320.1:0-2730 GCA_037446845.1 Geothrix sp.
CTGGGCTCTCCCCGGGCGCCCGGCCACCTGGAGCAGGCTGCGCGAACGGCTCTCAGGCCCCTCCATCCAGCGGCGGGGGGAGGTGGTGAGCTTCCCGGAAGGATTGAGCGGTACCCTGGCGGCGCCGGAGGGTGATCTCTTCCTGCGGGCCGAGCGGGGCAGGAGCGAAACGCAGAAAATCCTGCTGGAGGGGGGCGTCGAATGCCAGGGCCAGGGGTGGCGTCTGGCGGCAGAGGCGATGACGGTGGTGCTGGCGCCGGACCGCTCCGTGCGGCTCGTGCAGGCCAAGGGTGCCGTGGCCCTGCGAGGTCGCCTGGGCGAAGGGCAGGGGGAGGCCCTGGAACTGGAACCGGGCCCACGCACGGTTCGGTGGCAGGGGCGGGTTCGTGGCAAGGGGACGGAGGCCTCATGGTAAGAGTGTTCAATGACCTGTGAACGCCCCTGCCTAGAGGCCGTGAGCCTGCAAAAGCGCTACGGTGACCGTACCGTTGTGCGAGATGTCAGCCTGGCGGTGGGTACAGGAGAGGTTGTGGGCCTCCTGGGGCCCAACGGTGCGGGCAAGACCACCACCTTCTACATGGTGGTGGGAGTAGAAGCACCCGACCGGGGGAGCATCTTCTGGCTGGGCCAGGAGGTCACTCACCTGCCCATGCATCGCCGGGCACGCCTGGGCATCGGCTACCTGGCCCAGGAATCCAGCGTGTTCAGGGGACTTACCGTTTGGGAGAATCTGCTGGCCCTGGGGGAGCTCCAGCCCATTCCGAAGGCCCAGCAGCATGATCGCTGCGAGCAACTGTTGCGCGAGTTCCACCTGGAGAAAGTGCGGGATACCCTTGGCATGAGCCTAAGTGGAGGCGAACGACGGCGCTGCGAACTGGCCCGTGCTCTTGTGACAGAGCCTCGCATCATGCTCCTTGATGAGCCCTTTGCCGGTGTGGATCCCAAGTCCGTGCTGGAAATCCAGGGCCTCATCGCCCACCTGAAGGCGCGAGGCATTGGCGTCCTGATCACCGATCACAATGTTCGGGAGACCTTGCAGATCGCCGATCGGGCCTATATCTTGGCGGATGGAATGATCATGAAGCATGGCCTACCCAATGAGATCGCCGAGGACCCCGATATTCGGCGGGTCTATCTGGGCGACCGGTTCCGGTTGGACTGATGGCCGCCGGTCCGTTCCTCTCCCAGCGCTTGTCCCAGAGCCAGACCCTGGCCCTGACACCGGCCATGCAGCTGAAACTGAAACTCTGGCAGATGAATCTCCAGGAGCTGACCCAGACCGTTGAAAGGGAACTCGAGGAGAATCCGCTGCTGGAGCTGGCCGAGGATTCCGACGAGGTCCCGAGTCTCGAAGCCATCGAGGAGGGCCGGGATTCCGAGGTGTCCGAGGGAGCCGGGGATCAGGCCAACGAGGTGCCTGAGGGCACTGATACCGTGGACCTGGGACCTGTCCTCGAAGCGGCTGGGGAGATGAATCCCGAGGGCGACCTGGAGAAGTTCACGGAGGAGGGTGTTGCCCAGGTCCAGGAAACCGAACTGGGCGCCGAGAACAGCTGGGATTCTGAACTGCCCCGCACCAGCAGCCTTCCCGACGAGGACAAGACCTCCTGGGAAGACCGCCTGAGTACCAGTGAATCGCTGCAGGACCACCTGTTGTCACAGCTCTACGAGACCCTGGAAGACGGGGACCCCCGCGCGCTCCTGGTGGAGCGCCTCATTGACCGCCTGGACGGGAAGGGCTTCCTGCGGATGGATCCGGATGCGGCGAGCCTCGAGTCCGATCCCGCGGCCCTGGCGGCGGATCTGGGTGTCACCGATGAGGCGCTGGCCTCGGCCCTGGAGGTGCTGCAGGAGTTCCACCCCTCGGGCATCGGCTGCTTCACTGTTCAGGAGAGCCTCCTGTTGCAGTTGCGTCATGCGGGAGCGGAGCCGGATGACCTGGCCGTGCGAATCATCCAGGATCACTCTGCGCTGCTTGCCATGCGGGACAGCGGTCGGCTCCGCAAGGCCCTGGGGTGCAGTGACGAGGAACTGGCCCAGGCGATGGAGCAGCTCAAGCACCTCAATCCATCTCCCGGTCGGGCCTTCGATGCGGAGGGGGACCGGGTTGTGAAGCCGGATGTGGTGGTCCTGCTGGGGGAGGACGGCAATTGGAAGGTTTACCTCAACGATGAAGGACTTCCGCGTCTGAAGGTGAACGGGAACTACCAGCACTTCTTGGCCTCCAGTGATGCCAAGGCCGACAAGGATTTCATACGCCAGCGGTTCCGCAGCGCCCGCGAGTTCATCCGGGGCGTGGAGGATCGCAATCGCACCGTCCTCCGGGTCTCCGCCCAGATCGTGGAACTGCAGAAGGAGTTCATGGAACAGGGCATCGAGCGGCTTCGCCCCATGGTGCTCAGGGATGTGGCCGAAGCCACGGGCTTCCACGAAAGCACCATCAGCCGGGTGGTGAAGGCCAAGACCATCCATACTCCCCAGGGCCTGTTCGACCTCAACTATTTCTTCTCGGCGCGGCCGAAGGAATCCGACATCTCGGCCACCGTGGTGAAGCACCATATCAAGGCCCTGATCCAGGCCGAGGATGCCGCCAAGCCCCTTTCGGATGAGGCCATCGCCGGCCTGCTGGAGCGGGATGGCATCAAGGTGGCCCGGCGGACGGTCAATAAGTACCGGGAGGAGTTGAAAATTCCTCCAGCTTCCCAGCGCCGGCGCCGATAGCAGGGCCGA
>JBBIHT010000321.1:0-2700 GCA_037446845.1 Geothrix sp.
ACTCCCGCCCCCATCCCCGGCACCCAGCCGGACGCTCCCGGGCGCATCCTCAGCCTGGTGCCTTCCGTCACCGAGCTGCTGGTCCAGTGGGGCCTGGCCACGCGCCTGGTGGGCCGCACCCGCTACTGCATCGAGCCCCGCTGGATCCGCGCCACCGTACCCGCCGTGGGCGGCACCAAGGATCCCGACCTTCAGCGGATCCGGGACCTGGCCCCGGACCTGGTGCTTCTGGAGCAGGACGAAAACCCGAAGGCCGTCGCCGACTCGCTCACTACCATGGGCATCCCCTGGCTGGCCCTGGAGATCCGGACCCTGAGGGACTGCATCCAGGCGCTGCGGATCCTCGGCGAACGCCTGGGCGTCCCGGAGGCGGCTGAGGCCCGGGCCCGGGCGCTGGAAGCCTCCATCAAGGACCGGAAACGGAAGGGTCCCCGCGCCCTGGCCCTCATCTGGAAGACTCCCTGGATGAGCGCCGGGCCCGACACCTACCTGGGTGATCTCCTGCGCCAGGGTGGGTTCACACCCATCGGGCCGGACCGCTATCCCGTGCTGTCGGAGGCGGCCCTGGAGGCCCTGGATCCTGCCGTGATCCTGTTGCCCACGGAGCCCTACCGCTTCAACCGGCGGCACCAGGCCCAGCTGCAGAAACGCTTTCCCAGGGCCAAGGTGCACCTGGTGGATGGCCAGGCACTGACCTGGTACCTCAGCCGCACCGCGGCGGGACTCGATCTTCTGTGGAACCTGGGGTAGGCTGGGGAATCCCCCAAGAGGCCCTCCATGCGCATGGTTCCATTCCTGTCCCTCGGCCTGTCATCGGTGCTTGGCATGGCCCAGGGTATCTTCCAGAACGGCAACGCCCCCAACGATCCCATCTGCCCCCGCATCCTGGCCGACAAGACCTCCCTCAACTTCGGCACAGCAGTCGTCGGCACCACCGGTGGCATGAGGGGGGCGGACACCAGCAACAAGCTCTACTACCAGCAGGGCGAGCACCTATTCCCCCAGGGCCAGCGGAAATCCGTGGCCTCATTCGCGGTCTACGACCGGAAGGGGAAGGCCACTTCCATCGCGAGCCTGAAGGGCAAGGTGGTGCTCGTGGGCCTCTGGAGCGTGCGCTGCGAACCCTCGGCGAAAATGCTCAGTGAATTGGCCAGCCTGTACCCCAAGCGGGAGAAATTCGGGTTCGATATCCTGGCGGTGAACTTCGACGAGAACCAGCAGGAGGATGGTGGCATCAAAGGTGGCATCAGCGGCGGCTGGCGGGCCATCAACACCTTCGTCACCAAGAACAGGCAGTTCTTCGAAACCTCGAGGATGCCTGTCTTCACCCCGGGACTCGGCAAGGAAGGGCCCTCCAACTTCATGGACATGGTCTATTCGCTTCCCATCCTGTTTGTGGTGGACCGGGAAGGGAACTATGCCCAGGTGCACATCGGCTACAAGGAGGGCTTCGTGGGCCAGGCCATCCAGAAGGCGGTGCTCGAGCGCCCCCTGCCCGCCGCGCCCCAGCCATAGGGCCCAGGCCTGAACCTACCGCGGGAGGCGCCTGAGAACTCCCTCGAGCAGGGCTCCGGGATGGCGGTCCCGGCGATCACCACCCCCGCTCATCATCCCTCGAGCCAGGCCCTCATGGCTTCGGGTTTCTGGAAGCCCAGGCTGCGCCGCAGTTCGCGGCCCTCGGCGTCCAGCAGTAGCACCGTGGGGTAGCTGCGGATCTGGAGGCGCTCCCCCAGGTCCCGACGCCGGGCATCGGTGTCAATGCGGACCGCAATGGCATGCTGCTGGATCCAGCTTTTGACAGCGGGATCGGGCCAGGTTTTTTCGTCCAGTTCCTTGCACTGGGCGCACCACTGGGCATAGGTATCCACCAGCACCAGCTTGTGAGTGGCCCTGGCCTGCGCGAGCGCCCCCTCGAGGTCCTGTTCCAGCCATCCGCTGGGCTCGTTCCGGGCCACAGGCGCGCCACCCCTGGGAAGCAGGTCCACCTTCAGGAAGGATTCCACGGCCCGCACGCCCAGCAGCACACCCAGCACCAGGAGGAGGATGGCAAGGCTCCGGCGGAACTGGCCCACCAGGTCATCCGCCGCCTCGAAGAGGCCGAAGACGGCCGTGCCCGCCAGCAGGACGAATGCCCACAGGAGGAAGCTCATCCACTCGGGCGCGATCACCCGCACATTCCAGGCCGCGAAACCCAGCACCACCAAGCCCATGACCTGCTTGAAGCGCACGAGCCAGTCGCCGCTCCGGGGGAGCGCCGCGGAGAAGGTGCCCACGACCAGGAACAACACCCCCATGCCCAGGGCGAAGGTGAAGAGCTGGAGACCACCGAGTAAGACATCTCCCTGCTGGGCAATGCCCACCAGCACCGCGCCGATGACGGGCCCCACACAGGGCGCCGACAGGGGGCCCAGCACCAAACCCATGAGGAAGGCGCCGCCCAGGCCCTGGCGCGAGCCGCTACCCTGGAGCCGGGCTGTGAACGACGCCGGAAGGGTGATCTCGAAGGCACCAAACAGGGAGAACGCGAACAGGGCAAACAGCACCGACACGGGCACAAGAAAAGCCGGTCGCTGGGCGAAGGCCCCGAAGGCCGCACCGCTCCGAGCGGCGAGCACGCCCAGGGTGGTGTAAGTCACCGCCATGCCCAGCACGAGCATCAGGGAGAGCATCAGCCCCTTGGCCTTCCCGCTGCCCTTGGCC
>JBBIHT010000322.1:0-2691 GCA_037446845.1 Geothrix sp.
ATTGCGCACCGGGATGCACAGGCACACCGGGGGGCACTCTGCGGTAGGCGGGCGCCCCTCATGCAGGTCCGGCAGCAGCCGGCTATGGCGCCGCAGGAGCGCCAGGCCTCCCAGGATCGAGGCGATGGAGACCCAGGCGGCCAGGGAAGGCAGGCTCAGCGGTGGTTGCATGCGGAATCCAGGATGCGCTATCCCGCGCCCTGGCGTCTCCTGCCGCCCTCGCCCGCCGGGTTTCCCCCGAGCAACGGATTGCCCTATCCGCTCATTCGTTGCGGGTGCCCTGGAATGCCGCCACCGTGGCCACCAGGGCCGGCACCACCAGCGCCGCCTGGCCCGTGGTTTCCGCCAGGAACACCACCGGCGTGAGCAGGGTCCGGTGCACCGCCCCGGCGAAGGCGCTGGCGCCGACCAGGGCGAACAGTCCCGGTTGGCCCAGGCCCGCCCAGGCATCAAAGGCCGCCCCCAGGCAAGCGCCGATGGCGACGGAGGGGAGCCAGGTGCCGCCCACGCCACCACCGGCGAAAGTGAGCGCCGTGGCGGCGAGTTTCAGGGCGAAGAAGGCCAGGGCCGCAGAGGAAGGGGTGCCGCCCTTCAGGACCCGGGCCACTAGCTCCAGCCCGCCCCCCTGGGTGACGGGCAACCCCGGCCACAGCCAGGCCCCAGGCAGCGCCAGGAGCACCAGCCCCAGCCCGGCGATGGCCCCTCGCACCGGCAGGGGCAGGGTGCGCAGATGATGGCGACCGAAGCGGAGCAGGCGGCGGAAGAGGGAGGCGCCTACGGCGCAGGCCAGACCCAGGGGCACGGCCCAGAGAATCTCGCGGGTGATCAGGGTGTAGGGAGTGACCACCCCCAGGAGGGGGGCCGTTCCACGCAGGGCGATGCAGGCCAGGTAGCCGGTGGCGGAGGCCACCAGGGCGGGCGCGACCTGGGTGGCGTTCAACTCCCCTTCGTGCTCCGCCGCCAGGAGGGCCCCCGAAAGGGGGGCTCGAAACACCGCCGCCAGTGCCGCCGCCGAGCCAGCCATCACCACGACTCCCGGCTGGGCGAGGAGGCGCCTCAGGCGCGTCCAGCGGCGGGCCAGGCCCCGCAACCCCCGGTGGAACTGGGCCCCCAGGGCGGCCCCCAGCCACTTGGCGGGGCCCTCCACCCCGGCGCTGCCCCCGAGGCCGATGGTCAACCCGCAGGCCAGGGCCTTGCCCAGGCTGCGCCAAAAACCGAAGATGCCCAAGGGATCGGCCTGGGCCAGGGCCAGGTCCTTCACGAGGGAGACCTCGCCAATGCGGGTAACCTGCAACCAGATCCCGGTAAGCACCAGCCCCAACAGGGGCGAGACGACGAGAACCCCGACCTGCCAGGGTTGACCGGTAATCACGGCTTCGAAACGCTCCAGCCCCAACAGAATCCAGGCCACCAGTAGCCCGATGAGGGCCCCCAGGGGCAGCACCGCCAGGGCCAGGCGGCGCGCCTGGGCCAGCATCCGCAGGGTCCTCAGCCGGGAAGGGAGGGTCAAGGGGTGGGGCGCGCCGTGCTGCCCCGATTCAGATCGTTCCGCCATGGAGGCCAGTGTGCGCGGTACGCTGGGATCCTGTCCATGTCTCCCAGGCACCTGGGGCGATGCTCTAATGAACCCCTCCCCGTGAGTCTCCATGTCCTTCGCCTTCCTCATGAGCGATCCCTTGGCCGGCACCCTCATGCTGCTCGCCCTGCTCTGGCTTGCGGCCAAGGTGGGGGGTGAACTGGCGGTGCGGCTCCGCCTTCCTGCCGTGTCCGGCGAACTGGTCGTGGGCTTGGCGCTGGCTGCCTTTCACCAGGCCTGGCCTCTGTTCCCGGCCGTAGCCCAATCCCCGGAGGCTGACCTTTTAGGTGGCCTCGGTGTGGTGGTGCTGATGTTCGCCGTGGGCCTGGAATCCACGGTGCCCCAGATGCTGAAGGTGGGCTTCGCCTCGCTGCGAGTGGCCTTCCTTGGCGTGCTGCTGCCCATGGCTGCGGGCCTGGCGGGTGCCTGGCTGCTGCTTCCTCCGGGTGCCCCCTTCGTGCTGGATCTCTTCATCAGCGCCTGCCTGTGTGCCACCAGCATCGGAATATCCGCCCAGGTTCTGCGCGAAGAGGGCGCCACGGATTCCAGGGAGGGCCGCACCATCGTCGGCGCCGCCGTGGTGGATGATGTGCTGGGCCTGCTGGTGCTGGTCGCTGTGTCCGGCATGGTGGGCGCGGCTTCGGGCGGCGGGACACTGGGTCCACAGCTGGTCAGAACCCTGGGCTTGGCCCTCGGCTTCCTGGCCCTGGCGCTCACCCTGGGCCGTCTGGCCACGCCGCGCATCTTCCGCCTGGCCAGCCGCTTTCGTGGGGAACAGGTGCTCCTGCCCCTGGGCCTCGGCTTCGCCTTCCTGCTGGCCTGGCTCGGCAGCCTCGCGGGTCTGGCCTCCATCGTGGGCGCCTACGCCGCGGGCCTCATCCTGGAGCCCGCCCACATCGAGGACCTGGAGCGCCGCGAGCGCACTCGGGACCTGGTCGATCGACCGGGCGTCGACGTTGCCCTTGGGGCCCTCTGCCACGGCCGTCACGATGGTTGCGAAGTTGTCGTCCATTAACACCAGATCAGCTACCTCGCGTGACACTTCGCTGCCACGTTTGCCCATTGCCACTCCAACATCCGACCGCTTGAGCGCCGGCGCGTCATTGACGCCGTCG
>JBBIHT010000323.1:0-2686 GCA_037446845.1 Geothrix sp.
AGACCCCGTTCCTGGAGGGTGCGCAGGTAGGCACGATGGGTCTCGGTGACGGCCTCGATTTCAGCGATAGGACGGCGATAGCGAACGAGCATCAGGGCATACATGGGGCCTCCAGCCTGGGCACGAAGGAAGTCGGATTCCGTTCAGTCGTGCACGATCCGTGTGCCCACCGTGGCGGGATCCTCGGTGGCCAGGGCTTCGGCGGTGGTGATCAGCACTTCGTGGCCGCCGGCCTCCAGGAAGCCCAGGGCGCTTTCGATCTTGGGTCCCATGCTGCCGGCGGGGAACTGACCATCAACCAGGTGCTGGCGCGCCTCGCTGGCCGTGAGGCGATCCACCCAGCGCTGGGTGGGCTTGCCGAAATCCAGGGCCACCTTGGGCACGCCCGTGAGGATGATGAACAGGTCCGCTTCCAGCTGGGCAGCCAGGAGGGCACTGAGACGGTCCTTGTCAATGACGGCCTCCACCCCGACCAGGAAGCCGCTGGCGTCCCGGATGACCGGGATACCGCCGCCGCCACCCGCGATGACGCAGCTGCCCGCATGCAGCAGCGTCTTGATGGCCTCCAGCTGGACGATCTCCAGGGGCTTCGGGGAGGGCACTACCTTCCGCCAGCCGCGGCCCGAATCCTCCTTCATTTTCCAGCGCTTGGCGCGCATGAGCTCCAGGGCGCGGAACTCGGGGTAGAACGGCCCCACGGGCTTGGTGGGATCCTGGAAACCCCGGTCCTCCTTGTCCACCACCACTTCCGTGAGCACCGAGACCACCGGGGCGTCCTCCTGGAGGAAGCGCAGGCGGTTGATGAGCATTCGTTCCAGCATGTAGCCCATGGAGCCCTGGGTCATGGCGCCGCAGATGTCCAGGCTGTAGGGGGGGATCTGGCTGGAGCCCGCCTCCTGCTGGATGAGCAGGTTGCCCACCTGGGGGCCGTTGCCATGAACCACGCAGAGGGCGTAGCCCTCGGATACCACCCGGGCCAGCATCTCCGCCGTTTCCCGGGCGTTCTCCAGCTGTTCCTCCTGGAGGCCGCGCTCCTTTTCCTTGAGCAGCGCGTTACCGCCGATGGCCAGAAGTGCGATTTTTCGGGACATGCAGTTCCCCGGCAAAGGAGGATTCTAGCAAGCGATCAGCCGGACGGCCAACAGCGCCCCTGAGGCCGCCGGGACCCAGGACCTGGAGCGGGTCCTGAAAACCCGCTAGAATACTCGTTTTGGCGAGCCTCCATGCACATCCAGGCACTCATCCTCCGTCTGCAGCGCTACTGGGCCGACCGGGGTTGTCTCATCGGCCAGCCCTACGATCTGGAAAAGGGCGCGGGCACCATGAATCCGCTCACCTTTTTCGGTGTGCTGGGGCGGAAGCCCTGGAATGTGGCCTATGTGGAGCCCAGCCGTCGCCCCGCGGATGGTCGCTACGGTGAGAACCCCTTCCGCGTCTACAAGCACCTTCAGTTCCAGGTGATCCTCAAGCCCAGCCCCGCCAAGGTGCAGGAGCTCTACATCGAAAGCCTCGAGGCCCTGGGCATTGACCTCTCGAAACACGACCTCCGCTTCGAGGAGGACAACTGGGAATCCCCGACCCTGGGCGCCTGGGGCGTGGGCTGGCAGGTGGTGCTGGATGGCATGGAGATCAGCCAGTTCACCTACTTCCAGCAGGTGGGCGGCCTCGATTGCCGTCCCGTGAGCGCTGAGCTGACCTACGGCATCGAGCGCATCTGCATGTTCCTGGGCGGCACGGATAACATCTTCGACCTGATCCATGGCGAGGTGAAAACGGATGACGGCGTGTTTCCCGTGACCTATGGCCAGATGCGCCAGCGCGAGGAGTTCGAGCTGAGTGCATACAGCTTCGAGCATGCGGACCTGGAGCTGCACCGCACCCTCTTCGAGGCCTTCGAGAGGGAGGGCTGGCGCCTGCTGAAGGATCACGGCCATTTCCTCAGCGCCTACGAACAGGCCCTCAAGATGAGCCACACCTTCAATGTGCTGGATGCCCGGGGCGCCGTCAGCACCACCGAGCGGCCCGGCGTCATCAAGCGGGTGCGCGACCTGGCCTGCGGGTGCGCGAGGGCCTACCTGGAGCACCAGGAGGGCGCGGCCACTGTTGGGGAAAGCGCCGGGAAGGGGGGTGCCGCGTGAGCGTCACCCAGGCCTTCCTGCTCGAATTGCACTGCGAGGAAATTCCGGCCCGGTTCCTGGGGCCGCTGGCCAGCGAACTGGGCAGCGCGTTGTCGGCCTGGGCCAGGGAACAGAACCTGGCAGCCACCGAGTTCGAGCTGTTCTACTCGCCGCGCAAGCTGGCGTGGCGTGGGTCGTTGCCTGCTGCCCAGTCCGACCAGACCGAGATCCAGGTGGGACCGCCCATGCGCCTGTGTCTGGGAGAGGATGGCAAACCCACGCTTCAGGGCCAGAAGTTCGCCGAGAAGTGTGGCGTGGAAGTCAGTGCCGTGCGGTTCGAGCAGCCCGCGGGAAAGAAGGAACCCTGCGCCTGCGTGACGATCACCAAGGCTGGGCGAGCCACCGCGGTGTTGCTGGCGGAAGCCCTCCCCGGGCTGATCGCCGGGCTGCATGTGCCCAAGGCCATGCGCTGGGGCAGGTCCGAGTTCCAGTTCGTGCGTCCCATCCGGAACATCCTCTGCCTCTTCGGCGAGGAGGTCGTTCCCATCACCGTGGATGGCGTGACGGCC
>JBBIHT010000324.1:0-2660 GCA_037446845.1 Geothrix sp.
CCCGGGCATTCCTGCGCCTCATGGACCTGTTCCTGGAGGTTCCGCCAGAACACCTGGTGCTGGAAAATGTGCCTGGCTTCCTGGGGTCGGATGCCCATGCGCTCTTGACCCAGCGGGTCCGGCGCCTGGGCATGCACCAATTGGATCTGGAGGCCTGCCCCAGCCGATTCGGTCTGCCCAACCAGCGGGCCAGGGCCTACATCGTGGTGTCCAGGGCGCCTCTCCAACCGCTTCCCATGCCTGACCTCGCTCCGCGCCCATTGGCTGAATTTCTGGATGAGGAGGAGGACGAGGGCCTGTACCTTTCGCCCGAGCTGCTTGCCCGCCACCAGGGGGGCATGGATTTCGTGGAGCCTCACCACCATCGAAGCACCTGTTTCATCGGTGGCTACGGCCGCCGCTTCGTGGGCAGCGGTTCCTTCCTGAAAACCGCGAAAGGGACGCGCCGCTTCTCGCCAGCCGAGGAGGGACGGCTGCTTGGGCTACCCCAGGGCTTCCATCTTCCCCTTGGAGTCACCCTGGAGGTTCAGTACCGGCTCCTTGGCAATGGGCTTTCCATCCCAGTGGCCTCCTGGGCGCTGGACCACCTTCTGAACCGGTAGAATCTCGTCATGCGCCTCCTGCTTTCGGCCTTCACTCCTGAATTGGGCCCCCTCGCCATGGAACCGCCGACGGGCTGGGAGGCCGCTACGGTGGGTATCGGTGCTGTGACGGCGGCTGCGACTACCGCTCGCCTGCTGGCGGAACGGAGGCCGGAGTCTGTGCTTTTCCTGGGTACCTGCGGCGCCTACGACCAACGCATGGCGCTGTTCGACTGCCTGTGGGTCTCCGAGGCCAGGGCCACTTCCCTCGAAGAAGTCAGGGGTGATGCCTATCGTCCGTGCCTGGAGGCCACCTGTTGGGGAACCACCCTGTCGGGGCCTCTGCCCGCCCAGGTGGTGGCAGTGCCGCCCGCCATCACCCGCACGCACGAGGGTGCGGCCCTGCTGGCTTCCCAGGCACCCGTGGAGCAGTTGGAGCTGACCGGCGTCCTTGCCGCCTGCCAGGGAGCGAGGGTGCCCTGCGGTGCCGCGCTGGTGGTGGTCAACGCAGTGGGTCCCGAGGCCCAGCGCCAGTGGCAGGCCAATCATGAGGAGGGTAGCCGCAAGCTGGTGGCTGCCCTCAGGGCCCTGGGGTATTTCGAAGGGGCGTGAGCGTCCGGCCTCCCGCGCCAGTTTCGATCAGCCAACCGCCGCCCACGGAGGAGACGTGCAGGCCCTGGCTGGGCCCCGTGACCCAGGGTTGAAGGCCGGCTCGGTTGAGGGTGGCGAGGGTTTCCGCATGGGGGTGCTCGAAGCGGTTGTGGAATCCCGCTGGAATGATGGCCACCTCTGGGTTCAACGCCGCGATCCAGGCAGGATCCGAGGCATTGCGGCTACCGTGGTGCCCCACCTTCAGGAGCCGGTGTGTGCCGGGGCCAGGCTCTCCCAGGCCTAGCAGGTCCCGCTCCTGGATGGCAAGGGCATCCCCCATGAGCCACAGTTCCCGGTCTCGCCACTGGACCCGCAACACGGCCGACACCATGTTCTCGTCCGGCAACGCGAAGGGGGCCGCGGGCCAGCGCACGGAGAACCTTCCTTCGCCCCTGTTCCAGGCGTCCCCGCGCAGGAGGCCGGTGGGCTCGACACCGCCTTGGGGGTGCCAGAAGGCCCAGGGATCCTCGTCGTAGGAGGTCACCGGGACGGCTGTGGAGCTCAAGGGCCAGAGCCTCGACAGGGTGCTCCAGCCACCGGCGTGGTCCCCGTGCGCGTGGGTGAGGATCAGATGCACTGCCTCCCGGACGCCCCGCCGGCTCAGGACCCGCACGAGGCGGCGCGCCGCCCAGGGGCCTGGCCCAGTGTCCACCACCGTTGCATCGCCGCTCGGCAGGCGAAGGAGAAGAGAATCCCCCTGGCCCACATCCACGGATTCCAGAGAGAGGGTCTCGGGTGCCCGTCCCGTGCCGCGGGAGGCCAGCAGGGCCAGCGTCAGGATGACGAGCCCTGCCATCAGAGCCCGATTGCGGCGCAGGGTGCCCTGCCGGTGGGCCAAGGCCAGCCAGCCCAGCACCAGCAGGAGCCAGGGCCAAAGCAGCCCCGTTGCCAGGGGCGCGATGCCCGTGAGGGCCGGAACCAGGCGGTCCCCCATCCAGGTGAGCACAAGGGCTGAGGCACCGTGTAGTCCGGGCACGGGGACCAGGATCAGGAGGAGGCAGAGGGGCGTGAGGAAGGCCACCAGGGGCAGCACCAAGAGGTTGGCCAGGATGCCCCATTTCGGAGCACCGCCGTGAAGCAGGGCCAGCAGAGGGAGAGTGGAAAACCAGGGGGCGGCCAGTCGAGCCAAAGGCAGGGCCAGGCGGCCCAGCCAGGGGGTGAAAAGGCCAGCCAATGGCTCGGCCCCCCAGAGGAGGCCCAGCAGCGCCCACCAGGCCAGCAGGAACCCGGGTTCCACCCCGGCGGCGGGATGGCCCAGGAACCACAGCAGCAGGGCCCCATGCAGGCCCGCCACGGGCGGCAACTTCCATCCGCTGGCCCTGCCCAGCGCCCAGGCGATGCCCATGAAGAGCCCCCGCCACACCGGTGCCGAGAATCCCACCAGGGCGCAATAGGCCAGGCCCGCCAGGATGGCGCCCAGGGCCGAGC
>JBBIHT010000325.1:0-2660 GCA_037446845.1 Geothrix sp.
TCATGAGGTTTCCTTTTGAGGAAATGGGGTTGGAGGCAAGGTGATGAGGGGAAGGACCGTTCTGGCTAACGAAGGCGGAAGGGCATGGTCAACTTGAAGCGCGCGTACTGGGGAGTCCCGTTGAGCATGGCTGGTTCGAACTTCCAGCGCAGGGCGAAGGCTTCCGCCGTGGCCCGGAGCTGAGGGGGGCCTTCCTTGGCAGTGGCAGAGGTGGGAACGCCATCGGGCCCCACGACGATCTCCACCACCACCGTGCCCTGGATCTTGGCGATCTTGGCGAGGGGGGGGTAGGGAGGCGGAGGCGGCTGGTACTTCACCTTGATCTGGCTGAAGTCGAAATCCACGACCCGGCCGGTGCCACCGACCACACCACCCACGACGCCGCCCACGACGCCGCCGATCACGCCGCCGGGGACGCCACCGGGGACGCCGCCGGGGACGCCACCCAGGGAATGATCCTGCTTGGGCAACTCCTTGGGGGCCGATTCGGGCACCACTTCCTGCCGGGGATCAATGGGCGTGGTATCCACCTTGGCCGAGGAGACGGCCGCCGGAGGGGGCGGCGGTGGCGGCGGTGGAGGGGGCGGAGGTGGCGGAGGAGGCGCATCCTCCTGGGCCTGCTCGGAGAGATCAATGCCCACCGTCTTGATGATCTTCTTGCCGGCATCGGTCTGCTTGGCGAGCTGAAAGGCCCCGAAGGCAAACAGGAGGTACATGGCCATCGTGGTGGGAATAGTGACCACTGGGTTGCCCCGCCGGATCGCCTGGTTCCCCGCCGAGAGGGAGGACCGGTACACGGCATCCTCCAACGACTCTGGGGGAGCTGCGGGTGCGGTGGGGGTAGGTTTCTTGGGGTCTTTGCTCATGCGGCTCCCTTGAAAGATCCAGGAGGGAAAAAACAGCTAGCCGAAACGGTTTGGACACCGCATCGGCCACTGGGAATTAGATAAAGAACTGGGGCAAGCCCAACGGCTAAGATGGCAAAGGGTTGGCCTGAGGTCAAGCCCAGATCCTCACCGGGTTTCGCAGTGGGCCCGGGGCTCTCGCGCTTTTTTCCTTGAGGACACAACAGCCATCGCCGGTCACTGGGATCGGGCATGTTAATTATTGTTAAGAAAATCAGGTTACTGTCATGTCAGAGATCACAGATTCCCTCTTTCGATTCCATCTGGCCACCACGGCGGGACCCTTGCCCGCCCGAGCCGGCGCATTCCAGACGGCCCACGGCGAAGTGCGTACCCCTGCCTTCATGGCCGTAGGCACCCAGGGCACGGTGAAGGGCCTGACGCCGGCACAACTGAGGGAGATCGGTCCCCAGGTGATTCTCGGGAATACCTATCATCTGGGCCTACGGCCAGGGGATGCGCTGGTCGCGCAGCTGGGCGGATTGCATCGGTTCATGGGCTGGGAAGGGCCCATTCTCACGGATTCCGGGGGCTTCCAGGTGTTCAGCCTGGCCGACCTGCGCCGCATGAACGAAGCGGGTGTCACCTTCCAGAGCCACATTGACGGCAGTCCCCAGTTCCTGTCGCCCGAGCGGAGCATGGAGATCCAGCGGAACCTGGGCTCGGACATCTGCATGGCCCTGGACGAATGTCCACCGGGGCGCCTGGAGCGGGGCAAGCTGGAACTGAGCATGGCCCGCACCACCCGTTGGCTGGCCCGGAGCCGGGCCGTGCCCCTGCGGCCGTACCAGGGGCTCTTTGCCATCAACCAGGGCGGCACCCACCTGGACCTGCGCCGCCGTCACCTGGCCGAGGCCCTGGACCTGGACGCCAGAATGCCCTTCCAGGGCTTCGCGGTGGGTGGCCTCAGCGTGGGGGAGCCCAAGAAGCAGATGAACGAGGTGCTGGCCGAGTTCGTGCGGGAGCTGCCTTCCGACCGCCCGCGCTATCTCATGGGCGTGGGCACACCGGAGGATCTGCTCTTCGGCATTGAGCAGGGCGTGGATCTCTTCGACTGCGTGCTACCCACGCGGGAAGCCCGCCATGGGCGCATTCTCACCAGCCGCGGCCGCCTGAACCTCAAGAACGCCCGGCACCGGGACGCCGACCGGCCGCTCGATGCCGATTGCTCCTGCTATACCTGCCGCACCTTCACTCGAGCCTATCTGCACCACCTGTTCCGCTGCGGTGAACTCCTGGCCTATACGCTGAACACCATCCACAACCTGAGCTACACTGTGGGACTCACCCGTGCCGCGCGGCAGGCTTTGCTGGAAAATCGGTTTCCAGCCTTCGCCCAGACCACTCGCGAGGCCTGGCAGATCGAGGAGCCCTGAATGACCTTCGCCCTGTTGCAACAGACCCCCCCCTCTGGTCCTCCGGGCTGGACCCAGTTCATCTTCATCGGCGGCATGGCCCTGATGTTCTACTTCCTCCTGATCCGCCCCCAGAGCAAGGCCCGCAAGGAGCAGGAAGCCCGCCTCTCCAAGCTCAAAGCGTGGGACGAAGTGGTACTCACCTCGGGCCTCTACGCCACCATTGATCGCGTCGAAGATCAGCACATCTGGGTCAAGCTGGGCAGCAGCCTGGTGAAGGCCCGCCGGGCCGCTGTGGCCTCCCTGGCCACCGAGCCCGAAGCCAAGCATTGAACCCCTGACCTGCCGGGCCGGTGTCGTGCCGGCCCGCCTTCTGTAAGGAGAGCCCCGTGAGCAAACG
>JBBIHT010000326.1:0-2653 GCA_037446845.1 Geothrix sp.
GTGGAGTACCTGCGGGCCTTCGATGACCCTCTCCGTGATGCAGACCTACGAAAGCCTGGTGCAGACCGCCTTCGAGCTGGCGGAGGATGCCGCACGGGAAAATGTGCGGTATCTCGAAGTGCGCTACAGCCCGATTCTGCACCAGCAGAAGGGGCTCACCCTTCACTCCATCGTCCAGGCAGTGCTGGAAGGGCTGGCCCAGGCGGAGCGCCAGTACAACATCAAGACCGGCGTCATCCTGTGCGGCATGCGCCACATTTCGCCCGATATCTCCCTGCGGCTGGCGGATCTCACGGTGGCCTTCAAGAACAAGGGCGTCGTGGGCTTCGACCTCGCAGGCGCCGAGGAGAATTTTCCCGCCAAGCGCCACAAGGACGCCTTCAGCCGCGTGCTTCAGAACAACATCAACTGCACCCTCCACGCGGGCGAGGCCTACGGTCCCGAGAGCATCCACCAGGCCATCCATCTCTGTGGCGCCCACCGCATCGGCCACGGCGTGCGGCTTATCGAGGATGGTGACCTGCTGAACTATGTGAATGACCATCGCATCCCGCTGGAATGCTGTCCTTCCAGCAATGTGCAGACCAAGGCCGTGAAGAAGATGAGCGATCATCCCATCCGCCTGTTCTTCGACCTGGGCCTGCGGGTCACCGTGAACACCGACAATCGCATGGTGACCCGCACCACCGTCAGTCGCGAATTCCAGGTGATCCACGAGGAACTTGGCTTCAACCTGGATGAGATCAAGGAACTGATCATCATGGGGTTCAAGAGCGCCTTCCTGCCCTACGCCATCAAGCGGGCCATGCTGGCCGAGGTGGTGCATGAGCTGAAGGCCTTCAAGCCCGGCAGCCTCGAAAGCAAGAAGGAGCATCTCTGATAAGCTGGCAGCCGAGGTCGGGCTTCATGCTGGATGGTTTCGCCCAATATCTGGAACAACATTCCAAGTTCCTGCTCACCACCCATGAGAACCCGGATGGGGATGGCATTGGCGCCGCTGTGGCCCTGGCCGCCTGGCTGAAGGCCCATGGGAAACAGGCTCGCATCGTGGTCACCCCCGCCCTGCCGGAGAACCTGCGGTTCGTGGATCAGCAGGGCTGGGTCGAGGCCCTGGACCTGGCCAGCGCCCACCGGGAGCTTGCGGCCTGGCCTGACTCCTGGCTGCTGGTGGATGCCTCTGAACCCCAGCGCCTGGGGCCCCTCTACCCTCTGTTCCAGGCCACTCAGGCCCACCGCGCCTGTCTCGATCACCACCTCAAGGGCAGGCCCGAAGGGTTCGATTCGGAGTTCACGGATCCCACCGCCAGCGCCAGCGCGGAACTGGTGTACGACCTGGTGCGCCCCCGCACGGAAGGGCCGTTCCCTCCGGTCATGGCCCAGGCGATCTATGCGGGGCTGGTGAGCGACACGGGCAACTTCCGCCATTCCAATAGCACTCCCCGCATCCACCAGGCCGCCGCCGATCTCATCGCCCAGGGCGTCCTGCCAGCCCGCACCTATGCGGCCCTGTACCAGACGGCCACGCTGGCCAAGCTCAAGTTGTTCAGCCAGGCCATGGGCGGCCTCCAGTTGCGGGCTGCCGGACGATTCGCCTTCGTGTCCGTCACGCTGGCGGACCTGGCGCTCTGTGGCGCGACCCACGAGGATCTGGATGATCTGGTGGAGGAGCCCCGCAAGCTCAAGGGCGTCGAGGTGGCCGCCCTTTTCTCGGAAACCTCCGATGGGCGGGCCAAGGTCAGCCTCCGCTCCCAGGAGCGGGTGGATGTGAATGCGGTCTGTCGGAAGTTCGGGGGGGGCGGTCATCGCCTGGCATCCGGCGCTCGCGCCGCCCTGGCTCTGCCCGACTTCATGGGCCAGGTGGAACAGGCGGTGCTGGTTCAGATGAAGCAAGACCTGTCCTGTGACTAATTTAGGCTTAGTTCATTGCGGCCCCCATTTTCCCGCCGCACACTAGCCTTCCAGGTGCATCCAATGGGAAGAATGCACCCTCCCCTGGGAGATCTCGTGTCCCCTCAAGAACCCAGCAGTGCTCCGAAACTCGAACTATTCTGCAAGTTGCAGGCAGAAAAGGTGCCCTTCATCGCCAAGGCCAATGTGCCGTCCATCTTCGGCAAGTTCACGGTCTACGGATTTCTCGAGCACGCCACCGGCAAGGAACACCTGGCCATCGTGGCCGGCGAGATAGACGCCCGTCGCCGCATCCCGGTGCGCATCCATTCCGAATGCTGGACGGGGGATGTGCTCGGGAGCCTGAAATGCGACTGCCGCCAGCAGCTGGAGGAGGGCCTGCGCTTTGTGGCCCTGCATGGGGGCATGGTCCTGTACCTGCGCCAGGAAGGCCGGGGGATCGGGCTGTTGAACAAACTCAAGGCCTACGCCCTGCAGGAGCAGGGGCAGGATACGGTGGAAGCCAATCACTCCCTGGGTTTCCCCGATGACCTCCGCACCTATGAATGCGCCACGGAGATGCTGAAGTTCTTCGGCATCCACAAGGTGAAGCTGCTGACCAACAATCCCCGGAAGATCGGGGCCCTGGAATCCGCGGGCTTCGAGGTGGAACGGGAGCGGCACCAGCTGGCCGCCAATCCCCACAACCTGCGCTACCTCAAGACCAAGGCCCGCAAAAGCGGGCACCTCCTGGATTTCGAGGAAG
>JBBIHT010000327.1:0-2651 GCA_037446845.1 Geothrix sp.
GGCACCGAGCGCCACGAGAGCCGCCGCATTGACAACCAGCTGCGAGGCCGGGCTGGGCGCCAGGGCGATCCTGGTTCCAGCCGGTTCTACCTGTCCCTTGAAGACGATCTCATGCGCATCTTCGGCGGTGACCGCATCAAGAACCTCATGGGCGCCATGGGCATGAACGACGACGAGCCCATCGAGGCGGGCATGGTGACGCGCGCCATCGAGCGTAGCCAGAAGCGGGTCGAGGCCCACAACTTCGAGATCCGCAAGCATCTCATCGAGTACGACGATGTGATGAACAAGCAGCGCATCTTCTTCTATGGACTGCGGACCGAGATCCTCCGGGGGAACACCAAGGATTACCTGCTGCGGATCGCGGGCGAGATCGCCGAGGGCATCTGCCACGATTTCCTCTCCGACAAGGGTGAACGGGATCTGCCTGGATTCCGGGAGCGGGTGGAGCAGCTCTTTGCCCTATCGGGCGCCGAGGTGGATGCCATCGCCGAGCAGCCCCAGGCCCAGGCGATGGAGTCCCTGGCGGCTCTGGCCCAGCGGGCCTACGAGGGAAAGGACGAGCGGCTGGGCGGCGAAGGCATGCGCAGTTATGAACGCTGGTCCATCCTTCAGATCATTGACGCCGCGTGGAAGAGGCACCTATTGGTCATGGATCACCTGAAGGAAGCCATCGGGTTCCGAGGCTATGGCCAGAAGGATCCGCTGGTGGAGTACAAGCGTGAAAGCTACGAGTACTTCGAACAGATGCGTTTCGGCTATGAGGATGAGATCGTGTCCTACCTCTTCCGCGTCGAGCCCCAACCCGCCTATACGCCCGATGAGGACCTCTTTCGTGGCCCCTCGGATCTGGTCGAGCTGGGTCCCGATGAGCAGGGCAATGCCCCCGAGGGCATCCAACGCGTCATGCGCTTCACTGCCGGCGGGCTGGAGGACTGATCTCGTCATTGCCCTCAATCGAGAAAAACGCTGGGGCCACCTGCCGCGGCGTTTTTTTGTGAGCGAGGGCGCGTGGCCTGCTAGGGTTTCACCTTATGGAACTGATCATCGTTACAGGGCTCTCGGGCGCAGGCCGTCATTCAGTACTCGGAGCCCTGGAAGATTCGGGGGTCACGGCCCTGGACAATGTGCCCCCCCGGCTGGTGGAGCCTCTCCTGGACCTGGAAGCCAAGTTGCTGCCCGCCCGGGAGCGGCTGGTGATTGGCATGGACAGCCGCCAGCCGGAGTTCCTTAGGGATTTCGCGCCGCTCTTGGCAGGCCTTCAGGCCCGCTCGGTCCGGGTCCAGGTGGTGTTCGTTGAGGCGGAGGATGAGACCCTCCGGCGTCGGTACTCTGAGACTCGTCGGCCGCATCACCTGGCCCTGCTGGGCTCAGCGGAGGATGGCATCCGCCGGGAGCGGGAACTTCTGGCGCCCATCCGCTCCCTGGCCACTTCCATCCTGGATACCAGCCACCTGAGTCTGGCCGATCTGCGCCACCGGGTGATCCCCCTGATCCCCGAGGCCCTGAGTCCCGTCACGGCAATGCGCCTGCTCAGTTTCGGCTACAAGCGGGGCATCCCCGCCGATGCCGATGTGATCCTTGATGCGCGCTTCCTGCCGAATCCCTTCTATGTGGACGCCCTGAAGCCCCTGACGGGGCGGGACAACGCCGTGCAGGAGTACCTGCTGGAGTATGCGGAGTTCCATGAATTCCTGGATCGAACCGAATCCTGGCTCAGGTGGTCGCTGCCCCTGGTGCAGCAGGAGGGCAGGGCCTACCACACCCTGGCCATCGGATGCACCGGCGGCCAGCACCGGTCCGTGGCCCTGGTGGAGATCCTGGCCCACCGTCTTCGGCAGACCATCACCACCCTGAATGTCCGGCACCGGGAACTGGAGGGTTGAATCCTCAACCCTCGGTGAACTGCACCCCGTGCCGGGCCAGGTCTTCGCGGATGAAATTCCAGGCTCCCGGCTCCTGGCCCAGCCGCTCGGGAGGGTTGATGCCGGGGTGCGAAAACCCTCCCTTGGCCACCAGGCGCACGGCGGCGGTGCAGGTGTAGCCGGTGGTACGGGCCATGGAAGTGGTGCGGGTCAACGGGTCGTAGCGGTCCAGGAGGTTCAGGACCTGTCGCCTGGGGTGGCCACCCTGCTCGCCTTCGATGGTGACGCGCATGATGGTGAAATCCTCGTCTCCCTCCTCCATGAACCACATGGGGAACAGCAGGGCCGTGGTGAGATCCAGGGGGCTGATCTCGGCACCGGCGATTCGCAGCTTGCCCTTGTTGAAGAACCCCGATTCCCGCAACATGCGCATCTTTTCAATGTGACCCGGGTAGCGCAGTGTCTTTTCCTTCATGTGGGGTACCTGGGGAAAGGACTTGATGAGGCTTCGCAGGCCGTCGGTGTTGAAGGCTTCGAGGGTGCCCAGCCCTGCAAAGTCCAACAGCTCCGGTTCCGAAAGGGCCGGCAGCGTGATCGTGTGGCCGTCCTTCACATAGCGCGCCGGGCGGGTGTACTCCTCGATGACATCAATGGGGCTGAAGCCGGCCTTGTATTCGTAGGGCCAGGTGCGCACCACGGGGAGGCCTCCCACCAGGCATTCCCAGGACAGGATCCGGTCCCACTGGCGCGAAAGATCCCCGAGAATGATGTTGCCGCAACCGGGAG
>JBBIHT010000328.1:0-2647 GCA_037446845.1 Geothrix sp.
AGCTGAGCTGCTCGACGCTCACCAGGTTCACCTCGGTGATGGTGCGCAGGTAGGCGCTGAGGGAACTTGAGAAGTTGCGGGCGAAACGGTCATGCATGAAGTGGAGCGAGCGCATCTGCTCGCGGCTGACCCGGTCCGGGCGGCGGAAGTTGTAGAGGCTGACTTTTCGTTGTGCCTGGGCTTTTTTTGCCGCCTGAGGCATCCCGCCCCGTTCCGCGGCGCCCCCAGCCGAGGGCTTTCCCGCCGGCTTGGAGTGGGACTTCAGGAGTGCATCAACTTCCTCTTGGCTCAGGATCTTGGCCATGGCTTACCCTTCGATGTGCCGTTCCAGGAGCTTGCCCCGGAGCCGCAACATGGCCTTGGTATGCAATTGCGATACCCGGGACTCAGTGATGTTCAGCAGGGTCCCGATTTCTTTCATGGTGAGCTCGTCGAAATAGTAGAGCTGGACCACGAACTTCTCCTTCCGGGGCAGCAGTTCCATGGCAGTCTTCAGGATTTCCTTGATCTCCGAGCTCTGGAAGGTCTGGTGCGGATCCTCCGCGTCGGGATCGGGCACGAAGCTGATGAGGCTTTCCCCTTCACCGTCCTCGCCCACTTCCACGAAGGTGCCCAGGGTGACGCCCTTGAGGTCATCCAGATTCTTCTGCAGTTCCTCCAGGGGAACGCCCAGTTCCTTGGCCACCTCCTCGTCGGTGGCGGCCCGGCCGGTCTGCTGCTCGATGGTGTGGTAGGCGGTTTCGATGTCCTTCTTCTTCCGGCGCAGGCTCCGGGGCACCCAGTCCAGTTCCCGCAGACCGTCCAGGATGGCGCCCTTGATCCGCAGTTCCGCATAGGTCTTGAACTTGATGCTGCGGGCGGGCTCGAACTTCTCGATGGCGTCCATGAGGCCCAGGATCCCGCTGTTGATGAGGTCGTCCAGCTCCACATGGGAGGGCAGGCGGGCAGCGATGCGGTGGGCCACGAACTTCACCAGGGGCACATAGTCCTTGATGATCTGCTCGCGGTTTTCCCGGTCGAAGGGCTCGGGGGTGTCCACGGCCTGCGTCGGCGCAGTGGCTGGAACCGGGAAGGACGGAGGACGGCAGCCGGAGCCATAGGCCTTGGCTGCAGCCAGGGCAGCCCAGGGCCGGAGGGCCACCGGGGCGGCCTGGACGGCTTTGAGCACTTCACCACTGAGTGGCTGACTGGGATCAGCGGGCTGGTCCGGAGTCGGGGTCATCCTGGCTCCTCCTGGGGATCTTCGGAAGCAAGCTGTCTCCAGAATGCCGTAAACCCGTCAGGCTGCAAGGATACTTCCCCCAGCAGTTGTTGTGCGAGGGCCCGGAAGGCCTGGGTGGCTGGGCAGCGGGGGAACAGCTCCACCACGCTCCGCTGTTGCCGCACCGCCTGGAGCAGGTGCGGGTCGTTGGGGACCATGCCCAGCAGGCGCACCTGCTTGCCCAGGAACCGGTCGGTGGCGGCCTGGAGCTGATCCACGGTTTCCTGCGCCTCCTCGGCGCTCTGGCCGTTGTTGACGAGAAGCCAGAGGGCCTTGGCGGTATCGCGCAGGTGCAGCACTTTCACCATAGCGTAGGCGTCCACCAGGCTGGTGGGCTCAGGCGTGGTGACCAGGATGACTTCCTGGGCGGCCATGAGCAGCTTCAGTACGGAATCGTGGATGCCAGCGGCCGTGTCAATGAGCAGCCAGTCGGCGCTCTCGGCCACCCGCTGCAGACCCTGCACCAGCCTGAGTTCGCTCATGGTGTCCAGGCGGGTGAGTTCCTGGATGCCGCTGCTGGCGGGGATGATGCGGATGCCCATGGGGCCGTCCAGCAGGATCTCCTCCATGACCTTTTCGCCGCGGAGCACATGCTCCAGGGTGAACTTCGGGGACAGTCCCAGCAGGATGTCCAGGTTGGCCAGGCCGAAATCGGCGTCCATGACCACGACCCGTTGCCCCAGCTGCGCCAGGGACAGGGCGAGGCCGGCAACCACATTGGTCTTCCCCACGCCCCCCTTGCCGGAGGTGATGGCCACCACCCGCGCCGCGAAGAGCGGCGCCTCCAGGGGCTGGCCCTGGGCCAAGTTGCGAAGCCTGGAAGCCTGGTCACTGCTCATAGGCCCTCCTTGATGGTGGCGGGAAGGATGAGATCGGCCACCCGGCGGCTGGTGGCGAGTTCCAGAGCTTCGGGGACTTCCTGGCCCGTGCCGAGGTAGCTCAGGGGGCGTTTCACGCGGGCCAGGGTGCCGAGGATGGGGCCGAAGGTGGAGGTCTCATCGAGCTTGGTGAAGATCAGGCGCGTGGGTTTCAGGGGCTCGAAGCGGGCGGCGATTTCGGTGAGATCCCTTGGCTTGGTTGTGGCGGAGAGCACTAGATGCGTCTCCACCTCCGGCAGTTCATCCAGGAGGTTCCGCAGCTGGCCCAGGGTTTCCGTGTCCTTGGGGCTGTGTCCCGGCGTGTCAATGAGCACCAGGGCCCGGTCCTGGTAGAAGCGGAAGGCGCTGCGGAGATCTTCCACCGTGAGGGCCACATGCATGGGCACCTGGAGGATCTGGGCATACTGCTGAAGCTGGTCCACGGCAGCCAGACGGTAGGTGTCCAGGGTGAGGAGGGCCACCTTCTGCTTGAGCTGCAGCTGGGCGTAGGCGGCCAGCTTGGCCAGGG
>JBBIHT010000329.1:0-2617 GCA_037446845.1 Geothrix sp.
ATCCAGCTCGTGGAGCAGGGCATACAGACGGGAGCCAACCTCATCGGGATCCAGGGGCAGTACGATACCCAGGATCCCAGGGGGCAGTTCTGGCAGTGTGCCCAGGGCTACGAAGGCCGTGCGCGGGGTGCCGGCCAGGAGGACCTCGGACCGGGGCACCAGCTCCAGGCGAGCCCGGGGCGCATAGTGCCGCAGGGCCATGCCCGGAGCATCCTGGCGTTCCCCTGGGGCGAGGGTGCCCACCCAGGCATCCAGGGTTCCCAGCACGCCCCGCAGCAGCTCCCCGCCAAGGGGCCCCGGCCGCAGAAGCCGAGGGCGTGCACCACTGAGATCCACGATGGTGGATTCCAGCCCAGCTCGGGTGGGGCCGCCATCCAGAATCAGGTCAATGGCATCGCCCAGGCTGGAGGCCACATGAGCCGCCCGGGTGGGGGACAGGTTCTGGCTGCGATTGGCGCTGGGGGCCGCCAGGGGGTGACCCAGATGGTGGATGAGCTGCTGGGCGATCCAGTGGTCCGGACAGCGCAGGGCCACCGTAGGGCCACCCGCACGCACGATGGCCGGCACCTGGTCCGAGGCCGGCAGCACCAGGGTCAGGGGCCCGGGCCAGAAGCGATCCACCAGCACCTGGGCCGCCCGGGGCCAATGGGCCACCAAGGGCAGGGCTGCGGGGAGACCGTCCACATGGAGAATCACGGGATTGGTGGCAGGGCGGCCCTTGGCAGCGTAGATGCCCGCCACCGCTGCTTCGTTAAGGCCATCCGCCCCGAGGCCGTAGACCGTCTCCGTGGGAAAGGCCACCAGGCGGCCCGCCGCCAGCAGGTGGGCCGCTTCCTCCAGGATGGGATCGTCGGGGCCAGTGACCCGGTGCAGGCGGGTCATCGCCAACCGGGGACAGGGTGGTGCGGGCCCTGGGCAACCCCAGCCGGGGTCGGTGAAGGATTCATGGCGTCTCCTGGGGGCTGTTCGCCAGCACGGCCTCCACGGCCGCCCGGTCGCTGTAGGGATATTTGACGCCCTGGATCTCCTGGTAAGGCTCGTGGCCCTTGCCTGCCAGCAGCAGAAGGTCACCGGGACGACAGGCCTCCAGGGCGGCACGGGTGCTGCCCCGGCGATCCGCATCGCGGTGGTAGCGGGAGGCGTCCTGTCGGAGGATCTCGGGGATGCCCGCCGCCGCGTCATCCAGGATGCGTTCAGGATCCTCACCGCGGGGGTTGTCGCTGGTGTGCCACAACACATCAGCCGAGGCCGCCACGGCGGCCGCCATGAGCGGCCGTTTGGTGCGGTCCCGGTCTCCGCCACAGCCGAACAGCACATGCAACCGTCCACCGGCTGAAAGCAGGCGCCGCCCCTCGGCCAGCAGCTTCTCCAGGGCATCAGGGGTGTGGGCGTAGTCCACCATCACCCCAAAGGGTTGACCGCAGTCCACCCGCTCCAGACGCCCCGGTGCGCCGGTCAGGAAGGGCACGGCAGGCACGAGGCGGTCCAGGTCGAAGCCAGCCTCCGCACAGGCCGCCAGGGCAGCCAGCAGGTTGTAGACATTGAACCGGCCCAGGAGCGGGCTCTTCACCGGCCAGCTACCCTTGGCGGAATGGAGCGTGAACGAGGTGCCCGTGGGTCCGAGCACCACTTCGTGGGCGCGGTAGCAGGCGGGGCGGTCCACGGCGAAACTCACATGGCCTTCCCGCTCCAGGAGCCCGCGGCCCCAGTCATCATCGGCATTCACCAGGAACCGGTCGCTTTGGGCCACCAGCCGGTGCTTGGCTTCGAAGTAGTCCGCCATGCTGCCGTGGTAGTCGAGGTGATCCTGGGTGAGGTTCGTGAAGACGCCCAGCCGGAAGCGCGCGCCGTGGATGCGCCCAAGGCACAGGGCGTGGCTGCTCACTTCCACCGCAGCTGCGACATCTCCAGCCGCCGCACTGCGGGCCAGCCAGCGGTAGAAGGATGGGCTCTCCGGGGTGGTACGATGGGCCTCCTCCTCCCGGTCGCCGGCCGCATTCACCACGGTGCCCACCAGGCCGCAACCCAGGCCCGCCCGGCGAAGGACCTGGCGGATGAGGGTGGTGGTGGTGGTCTTGCCATTGGTGCCGGTGACCCCGATCAGGGTGAGGTGCGCGTCCGGCTCGCCGTGCAGGCGGCGGGCCAGCTCGGCCATGGTCTGGCGCGGCTCTCCTCGTAAACGGCAGTGGGCGACCGCCTCCGGCGTGACGATGGTGGATTGGGAGAGCACCGCCACCGCCCCCTGCGCCAGAGCCTGGGGAACGAAGGCCGCGCCATCAGCCCGTTCGCCTTTGAGCGCGAGGAAGGCCCAGCCGGGCGCCACCTCCCGGCTATCGCAGGTGAGATCCACCACCTCCCCGTCCGGCCCAGAAGCCCGGACAGCGAGTCCTTCGATGAGCGCATCCAGCTTCATGGCAACCCCGCCTTGATCTTCACCACCGCGCCCGGTTCCAGGGGCGATCCTGGCTCCGGGGCTTGGCCCTGGATCCGGGTGGCCCTGGGCCCCGGCACCGCCTCGACCTTAGGCACGCCTCCCACCAGCACCACGCGGTGGATGGCCGCCTTGAGGCTCAGGCCCGTGAGATCAGGCACCCGGCCCATTTCCACATGGACGATG
>JBBIHT010000330.1:0-2616 GCA_037446845.1 Geothrix sp.
TCGGGTAGATCTGGAAACCCTGCGCCAACGGGTGAAGGCCCTGGTGGTCCAGCTGGCGGCGTTGGAGCCAACGGCCTTCGCCGACCTGGAAGCCCGGGTTCACGGGGCCCAAGCCTGGCTGCGGACTCAGGGCCTGCGGCCGGATCAGGTGGGCTACCCCTATCCCGGGGCGGAAGTGGGTCGCTGGCTGCCAGGAGCGGCACTCCGCATGACGGCAGCCCTTGTGCTGGCGATGCCTGGTCTGTTGTACTGGCCAACCTATGCCCTGGTGGGCCACCTGGCCGTGACCTTCACGGACGAAGGCGACCAGATCGCCACCCTGAAGCTCCTGGGCGGGCTCCTCCTCCATCCCCTTTGGGCCCTGGCCCTGGCGGCGGCCTGCGGCTTCCGCTGGGGCGCTCTGGCGGGGCTCGTGCCTCCCCTGGCCCTGCTGCTGGTCACGCTGGGCTGGCCCGTGCTGGAGCGCGCCGCCGAGGACCTGCAGGCCATCAGGGGCTTCCTGCGGCGCAAGGATGCCGCAGTGCCCCAGCTGCTCGAGGCCCGGCGCCAGCTCCTCGCCGCCTTCCCAGAACTGGGCAGGTCGAAAAAGGCGGGGCCGAAGCCCCGCCTTTCATGAACCTGCATCTGGATTAGTAGCCCAGGATGTCGTATTTCTCGGGCACCTGCACCGGCTGGTGGGGCAGGGGCGCGATGGGCAGGCCCGCGCCGCCCTGGGTGGGATCCACCACGATGGCCGTGCCGGTGATGCCCAGGAAGTAGCGCATCTGCTTCTGGATGAGCAGCAGGTTGGTCATGTTGGACGGATCGAGGAGCGATCCGTGGCTGATGCCGGTCTGATCGAACTGGAAGTAGCCCTGGGTCGGCGTGGTGGCCGAGCCGATGATGGCCGCGTCCGCAACCTTGGGCGTGGGAGTGGCACCGCTGAGGGTGAACATGAACTGGGCGGGCACGCCCGCTGCATGGGCCGGAGTCCCCCCGGCGGTATACGCCAGCTGCTTGAAGCCCGGGGCCACGGCGGCACCGGCGGCACCCAGGACTTCGCGCCCGCCCAGAGCGTTGCCGAGGTAGCGGGTGTAGGGGTTGCTGATGACCTGGTCGCCCAGGGCTTCCTGGATGACCACCCGGTTGGAAAGGCGGCTCGGCAGGCCCGCGCCCAGGGGCGTGGTGATGGAGGCGGGATCAGCCGGATCCACCACGCTCTGGGTCACCTGGAAGAACTGGTGGTAGGTGGGCGAATCCTTGACGATGCCCACCGCGGCCAAGCCCGCGTCCACTCTGGGTCCGAAAGCAGGGCTGTTCTGGATGAGATAGGCCGTGCGTGCGCCGGGGACGCTGAGGTAGCCCTTCATGTCATTGTCCAGGCTGGCCTGGGAGTAGGGGGCGCCGGAGGAGGCCAGAGTGGTGTTGCCCGCCAGATAGTACGAGCCCACGATGGAACCCAGGCTGATGCCCACGAAGCGGCGGCTGGTGAGGGAGGGCGCGGCGGCCCCCAGGGCTACGCTGAACCCGCCGGTGGCCACGGTGAGCTCAAGGCGGTGGAGGTTGAAAGCGGCTTGCTGGATGTTGGACCGGGTAGCCAGGGGGGCGCCCACGGCCATGAAATCCTGGCCCCAGCCGGCCTGCTTCTGGGCCTTCACGGTGGCGGAATCGCCGGGGAGGATCTGGTGGGCCGGGATGGCCAGGGCCCCGTGGAGGGGCAGGTCAATGGCGATTACCGCACGACCGATGGTGGTCAGCGTCTGGGCCAGGGCCAAGACGGTTTCCTTCTGGCTGGTGATGCCGTGCTGGTAGATGACCAGGGGCCAACTGGAGCCGGAGGCCGGGGTGATGTAGACGAAGGGAATGGCCCTGGGGGTGTGGTAATAGCTGGTGAGGGCCCCGCTGGTGCGATAGGGTTGCACTACGCCCGCGGCCGGGTTGTAGGCGCCGGTGATGCCGGTCAGGTCGCCTCCGGTCACCGCGGCATTGGCGGCAACGATCACGGGGTCCATGGAGAGCTCTGCGGAGTTGATGGTGCCGAGTACCACGGTACCCACCGTAGCCGGCGCCGTGGCGCCCGCTCCGAGGGCAGCCGCGTAGTAGACATCGGGGCTGGGGTTGGTACCGCCACGATCGAAGGTTGTGGCTACGGCGACGGCATTGGTCCAGGTCTTGCCGGGCAGGCCGCCCAGGGCGGCCCCGGCGGCGAAGGAGCGCAACGCCGTTTCCACGGGGATGCGTGCGCTGGGTGCGGCCGGGTTCGGGGCGATGAAGCCGGCGCCCGTGGTGATGAAGCGTCCCAGGAGGGTGATGTTGGCGCGCAGGGTGACGGTGGTGGTGGCCGCGGCGGCGATCAGGTCATCCATGACCTTGGCGTAGCCGGAGAACTTGATGGGGTTGGTGGCGCCATGGGGCTGGGTGGGGTCCACCAGCACATTGGCCCGAACGGCCTCCAGGGCCGCGAAGGAGCCGGCCAGAGGTGTGGTGCCCTTCAGTGCCTCGAAGAAGGGGGAAGCGGAGAGGGCCAGGCCGAGCAGGCCAGCGCGAACGAGTCGAGGCGAGATCATGAAGGCTCCCGAGAGGCGGGCATCGTAGCGGACGCCTGCCAGGACCCAAGGGAACTCGGCGCGGTCACCG
>JBBIHT010000331.1:0-2613 GCA_037446845.1 Geothrix sp.
CATGCTTCATGGTAACCCTGGTCCACAGCGCGGAGACCCTTCCCCGGCGCCCTTTTGCGTCCGGTCCGACGCCCCACCCGCTATGCTCGGAACATGCATCCGTTCCGACTCCAGGGTCTGCTGATTCCATACCAGCCCGCGCCGAAGCCATGAGGGCGCCCACCCCAGCCCCCAGCCTGTTTCGTTCCGCGGCGATGGTGTCCTTCATGACGCTGCTCAGCCGTTTCACGGGGGTGGCCCAGACCTACTTCCTCAGCCATGTACTGGGCGCAGGCGCCGCGGCCGATGCCTACGCCCTGGCCTTCCGCCTGCCCAACCTGCTGCGCCGCTTCACTGCCGAAGGCACCATGACCGCCGCCTTCCTGCCCACCCTGGCGGAAGCCGAAGCCACCGAGGGCGAATCGGCCGTGAGGGCTGTGGCGGCGAGGTTCCTGGGCACCTTGCTGATGCTGCTGCTGGGCGGTGTGGTCCTCGCCCTGCTGCTCATGGGACCTCTGGCGAGCCTGCTGACCCTGTGGCGCCCGGCCAACCAGGGCGTGCTCACTGCGCAGTTGGGTCGCATCATGTTCCCCTACCTGGCCCTGGTGAGCCTCACGGCGGGCTTCACGGGGCTGCTGAACTTGCGCCATCGATTCGCCCTGGCCGCCTCGGTATCGGTGTTCTGGAACCTCGCCTTCATCGCCTTCGGGTGGACCACGCTGCGCGTCCTACAGCGCGGTCGTCCAGTTCCCCTCGAGACGGTCGCCACGGTGTGCGCCTTCTCGGTGCTGGCAGGGGGCCTGGTTCAACTTCTGGTCGTGCTGCCGGCAGTGCGGAAGGAAGGCTTCGGCCTCGCCTTCGGCCTCCACTTGCGGGATCCCTGGGTGCTCAAGGCGTTCCGGCGCATGGGGCCAGGCCTGCTCGCGGCGGGCATCTACCCCATCAACGCCCTCGTCAGCAGCATGCTGGCCTCGAGCCTGCCCGATGGGGCTCAGATCGTGCTGCTCAACAGCGGCATGATGGCCGAGATGGTGATGGGGCTGTTCGCCATGAGCCTCGCCACCGCCGGTTTGCCCACCCTGGCCCGCCAGGCCGAGGCCCGGGACTGGCCCGGCATGAACCGCAGCCTGCTGCAATCCCTCTCGGCCTCCGCCTTGATGGTCCTGCCCGCATCAGTGGGGCTGGCCGTGCTTGCCCGCCCCATCTGCGCCCTGCTCTTCCGCACCGGTGCCTATGCCTCGGCCGCCTCGGACTGGACTGCCCTGACCCTGGTGTTCCAGTCCCTAGGCCTCGTCTTCGTGGCCTCTCAGCGGCTGGGCAACCAGGCTCTGTACGCCCTCAAGGATTACCGGGGCCCGGCCGCCTGGGCGGGCGGCACCCTGCTGCTGAATGTGGCCCTCAGTCTGGCCCTGCTGAAGCCCCTGGGCACCGGCGGCCTGGCCCTGGCCAACGGCCTCTCCAGCCTGGCAGGGGTCCTGGGCGTCCTCCTGCGCCTGCGCCCACGCCTGCCCGGCCTGACCCTGCGCCCCCTCCTGGACGCCACCGCCCGGGCCCTGGCCGCCTGCGCCCTCATGGGCCTGCTCGCCTGGTGGGGCGCGCGCTGGCTCAGCCTGGAGGCCCCTCACGGCCTGACCCGCCTGGCGCTGGGGCTCCGCCTCCTGGGTCTGGTGGGCCTGAGCGCGGTGCTCTACGGCGTAGCCGCGGCCGCCTTCGGCCACCCCGAGGCCCGGGAACTTGCGACCCGGATCCGTCAAAGACTGGGCTGACTTGCCCCAGAGCATGCGGCCTGAAGCCATGGGGAAGGCGGTAGGGTATCGGACCCGGGACCGCCTTGCCTTTCAGCTTCAGCCGGGACTGGTACTCACTTGGGCCCGTCGTGCTGGTACTCCAGCTGGTAGTGGTGGTGGGTGCCGCGGCTGACCCGTTCCTTGAAGTTGAAGACATAGTCCATGCCCACGAAGGGACTCTTCTCGTTGTGGCACACGCGACAAACCTCTTCGGTTGGCGGGTATTTCAGGCCCCGTTTGGTGGCTTCCCTGGTCAGGAAGCTGGGGGTGGCGCGGGACATGACCGTATCAACATAGCCACCGCCTGGGCCGTGGCAGGATTCGCAGGTGACGCCCGCCATGTGGGGAGTTTGTTCGATCGTCGAGAACCCGCCCACCAACCCGTAGCCCGTGGTGTGGCAGGGCAGGCAGGTCGTGTCATGGGTATAGTCGGCATTTGGGTCGAGCTTCGCCAGCCGTTTCGCCTCTAGGGCCGCGCCCGGCTTCAGCACCTCAAAGCTGCGGGCCATGCGGGTATCCTGCCAGTCCTTGAATTGCTTCTCATGGCAGGTTTTGCACTTCATCGGACCCAGGTAGCCAAGGGTGTCCCCACCGTGCTGATGCCGGGTGCGGGTCAGGTAGAGGAAGGCAGTCCCCCCCAGCCAGAAGAGGACCAGGGCGATGATGCCGTCCCTGGGCTTGAACCATGAGGTGGGTTCACTGTTGTCGGCCATCGGTGGCTCCTAAGAATGGGAAAGGGTCATCCCCTTCATCGTCTGGCGGGGGCACTTGGATCCTTCCACCCCTCTGAGAGGAAGTTCAGCAGCCCGGCCAGTTCACTGGCTTCAAATGGGGCCACGGGATCTGC
>JBBIHT010000332.1:0-2602 GCA_037446845.1 Geothrix sp.
GCAACCCGCTTCCAGGCACCAAGCCCGCCAACCCTGCGCAGAGCCCGACAATGGATTCTGGCGCCCCCTCCACCGCGCAACCCCAGCCCCCCCAGGCCTCGGCCCCTCACCCCAGGGAGGCCAAGGTCATTGACCAGGCCGAACTCTACAAGCCCGAACGGCTGGACAATCTGGAAGTCCACGAACGGCTCAATCTTGGCAATGTGTCGCTGAGCGAAGCCATCCATTTGGCTGATTCGAATCCCCCCAAGGCCATTCACGGCTTCCGCCTGGCCATCAAGGCCGACCCCTACAATGTGAACGCTCACGCGTGGCTGGCCACCGTCCTGCAGGAAACCGGCCGCACCCAGGAGTTCGTGCAGGAGCTTCGGGAATGCCGCCGACTGGGCATCCTGGGCCGAATGGTCAACAGCAATACCCGCTTCAGGGCTACCTTCATGCGGGCGCGTTTCAACCAGAAACTGCCTCAGGATCTGGTGGACAATTAGCCTTGACCACCGCCTCTGATCACCTGGATGAGCTTCAGGCCCGGCTGGGCTATCGTTTCAGCCAATCCGCCCTGCTGCAGGAGGCGCTGACCCATGCCTCGGTAGGCGGCCTCCGGGACAACCAGCGCCTGGAATTCCTCGGCGATGCTCTGCTCAATGCCTGTGTAGCCCTGCTGCTGTTCCGGGAGCGACCTGATTGGCAGGAGGGCCATCTCAGCAAGCTGCGCGGGGTGCTGGTACGCACCGAATCCCTCTACCTCTGGGCCCTGGACCTGGCGGTGGATCGGGCCTTGAAGACCGTGCGCGCTCGCCGGTCTCCACCCATGGGCCACAAGCCCCTGGCTGACGCGATCGAGGCCTTGCTCGCGGCCATCTACTTGGATGCCCTAGGCTCGGGCCGGGATGGCTCGGCCGTGGTGTTGCAGCTGGTGGAAGCGCGCTTCCTGGCGGCCATCCGTGAAGCCAAGGCGGAATCCTGGACGCTGCTGGATCCCAAGACCCACCTGCAGGAAACCGCCGCCCGCCTGGGGCTTCCGGCACCGGTCTATGCGCCACTGGCCCAAACGGGACCGGGGCACGCACCCCGTTTCACGGTGCAGGTCCGGGTGGGAGAGTTCACGGCCAAGGCAGAAGGTGCCTCCCGGAAAGGAGCCGAGGGGTCCGCGGCCCAACAGTTGCTCCAGCAGATCGGCAACCGCCCACCGGTGTGATGCTTGCGCTACACTCGCTACTGCCGCTCAACCGGGGTGCGCTTGAAGATCTACCCGACCTTGAATCTCCAGCACGGCCGCGTGGTCTCAACCACGGGGGAAGAGACTACCTGCTCCGCCACGCCCCTGGACCTGGTCGCTCGGCTGCTGGAGGGCGGCGTCAACCGGCTGGCCCTGGTGGATGTGGATGCCGCCCGGAACCAGGGCCACAATCGCGATCTCATCGCCCAGATCCTGCAGCAGTGCCACGCCCGGGACCGCAAAGTGTGTGTGCAAGTGGCGGGCGGCATTCGCAGCTCGGACCAGGCCCAGTTTTTTCTGGATCTCGGGGCCCGGTGGCTGGTGGCTGGCACCATCCTGCACAAATCCCAGGTGGTCGCGGACCAGCTGCTGGCCAGGTTCCAGCCCTCGCTGGTGGCGGCGGTGGATGCCCGGGGCGGGCGGGTGCACCACTCTGGCTGGGTGGATCCCACGCCCCTAACGGCCATCGAACTGGCCCTGAGGGCGCGGGATTTCGGGTTCAGGCGCCTGCTGTTCGTGGATATCCCCGAGGCGTCCAGGGCCGAACCGGATTTCATCACCGCCCAGCGGCTCTCCGAGGCGACGGGCCTGCCGCTGGTGATGGGTGGCAGCCTGGTGTCCCCGGATCACCTGGAGGCGGCCCGGGCGACGCGGGTGCTGCGGGCCTCCCTGGTGGATGCCCTGCTGTTTGAAGCCCAACCAAGGCTCATGGCCTTCCTTCAGGCCGCGTGTGCCTGAACCTGGAGGTGCCGTGACCGAGGAGGCGACTGGGTTCCTGGATACCCTCAGCGAACCCGAACGAATCCACTTCCGGCATCTCGCCCTGATCCGGCCCCAGTTGCCCAGCGAAGGCCAGATCCGCACCCTCGAAGGACTGGCCCGCTCCCTGGTTTCTCCCCGGCTGCTCACCCTCATGGCCCGGACGCCACACTGGCTGGCGCACTGGCCCATCCTCCTGGGCCTGGCGGAAAACGAAGCCACCCCGGAAACCATCCGGCGGGATCTGGAAATGGTGGTTTCCCTCTTCGATCAGATGCGGGAGATGGACCAGGCTCCTGCGGGGGAACGGGCCGAACGGGCAGAGTCCGTGAAGAACCTCTATGCGCAGCTGGATCCCACCCTCAAGCCTGTGGCGAAGCTGCTGGCCAAGCTCGTGGCCAAGACGGTTTCCGCCACCGGCAGCACCCAGGAACTGCCCCCCCTGCCCACGGCTGACCCCGACTGGGAAACCCTGACCGCGCCTCCCCCCCCCCTGCCCCAGCAACCCCTGGCCCTGGGGTTGGACCTTCACGATCGCCTGGAACGGGCTACGCACACGGCCCAGCCGGATGAACTGCTCAGCTATCTGATGGATCCCCAAACCGAGGTGCGCCAGGGGGCCCT
>JBBIHT010000333.1:0-2585 GCA_037446845.1 Geothrix sp.
CCACGGCTGTTGGTCTGGACATGCTGGCCTCCCGATGGCTCAAGTCTCGCATAATCGTTTGAAATCCCTGTCCGTAGACCTATGTTGGGGTGGGAGTTCTCCCATGCGCCTGCGATGGCTACCTTTCCTGTTCGGCGCGGCACTCCTGGCCGCGGGCGAGGATCCCTTCGAGGCACCGGCGCCCCTGAGGGACTTCAGCCGGAAGCACACCCTCGCCCACCAGGGCGTCTCCGGCAAGGTTTCCGCCCTGCTGCGGGCCTTCTTCGCATCACCGGAAGATGGCGGCCTGGGCATCACCTACGACAACGCCTATACCCGGACGCCCATGGAGGCCTGGCGCGACCGCAAGGCGAACTGCCTGTCTTTGACGGCGCTGTATGTGGCCGCCTGCAAGAGCATCGGCCTCGAGGCGCGGTACGGCGAATCCCTGCGCATCAGCCGCTGGCGCCGTGTGGGACAGACCGTGCGGTACGAACGGCATGTGGTGGCGGTGGTGCCCTCGGGAACCATCGGCCAGGAGCTGGTGGCTGACTTCCTGCCGGAATTCCATCGGGGCAGCCAGATGATCGCAGCCCTGGAGCCCAGGCGCGTGCTGGCCCTCTTCCACAGCAACCGGGCAGTGGAACTGCTGGCCGAGGCCAAGCCCGAGGAGGCCATGATCTTTGCTCAGCACGCCATCGAGGTGGATGGCTCCATGGGGGTGGGGTGGAACATCCTGGGTGTGGTCCAGCGGGCCCAGGGGCTCGATGGCGAGGCAGAGTTCTCGTTCCGCAAGGCCCTCGAGGCGGACCCCCGGGACGGCGCTCCCTGCGGCAATCTGGAGAATCTGCTGCGGTCTAAGGGGCGGGATGCGGAAGCCCAGGCATTCCGGGAGCGTGGGCTGGAGATCCGCAAGCGGGATCCCTTCTTCAACGCCTTCCTCGCCGAAGAAGCCCTGGATGCGGGTCAATGGGAGGAGGCCGACAAGCGTGTCCGCCAGGCCATCCGCCTGCTTCCGCAGGAGCCGGAGTTCTATCTGATCCAGGCGCGCATCCGGCTGGCCCAGGGGCAAAAGAAGGACGCCATCAAGGCCCTGGAAAAGGCCAGGAGGTGGTCCCTTCCGGACATGCAGGCACGCTACGACACCAAGCTGGCCCTGCTGAGGGGTGAGGTTCCGACGGAATAGGATCCGGCTGGCGTTCAGCCAATGGCCTCGTCGGGCTCGGTCCTGAGGCGGCGCAGGAAACGGGGACCCATCTCTGCCACCAGGGTGGCGGCCAGGATCAGGCCCCCTCCGAGAATCTGCGTGGGCGTCAGGTGTTCCCGGATGCCCGGCACCCAGCCGCTGATGGCCAACAGGGCTGTCCAGACCGGCTCGGAGGAGAAGATGATGGCGCTCTCCGTGGCACCCAGCCGGGACTGCATGGTGCTTTGCACATAGAAGGCCAGGGTGGTGGCCAGCAGGCCCATGAACAGCAGGGCCACCCAGGGACCCGGTTGTGCAAGGGCCCCGGAGGATTGCTGGAAGCCGTAGGGTGGGGGCAGGCAAAGGGTGGTGGCCAGCGAGATGACCGCCGTCACGGCCACCTGCATGAAGGCCAGCATCCAGCCGGAGGAACGGCGTGCGTAGTGGGCAGTCATGACGATGTGGAATCCGCAGAGTACCGCGGCCAGCAGGGTCTCTGAATCGCCGCGGTTCCAGCCCCCGAAAGCGGCGCCCGGTTCCCGCACCAGAAGGGCCAGGCCCGCCAGGGCCACCAGGGCACCCAGGCCGTGGGACAGCCGCAGGCGATCCCCCACCAGCAGGGCCACCATGGGGGTGAAGATCACATACAGCCCCGTGATGAAGCCCGATTTGGAAGTGCTTGTGAAGCGCAGGCCATCCGTCTGCAACCAGAACAGCGTGGCGAGCACGAGCCCCAGCCACAGGCCGTCCAGTAGTTCCCGGCGGCGGAACGGAATCCTGAGAATCACCAGGAACAGGCCTAGTCCAAGGGCGCCGATGATGAACCGGATGGTCAGCAGCACGCCCACGGAGAGGCCGTGCTGCAGACAGTACTTGGTGGCGGGGAAGCCTCCCGCCCACACGAAGGCGATGCTGGCCAGCGAGCAGACCGCAAAAAGATGCGTGATTCGAGGTTTCGACATGGACCAAGGCTAGCGCCCTGGATGCGTCGGCGGGGGCCGGAAGCCTATTTCAGGAGGACCACCATACGAATCGTCAATTCCGGCTGGTCGGGATCGTCGGTCGAGAAGGTCAGGAGCTCGCTGTAGCGACCGGCCTTGATCGAGGCCGGCAGGATCACGGTGAGACTGGCGGAGGCGCCCTTCTGGTTCACCCCCTCCACCCGGACGCCAGCCAGGGAGCACTTGTTGCTGGTGAGGCGGAAGGGCTTGTTGTCGGCCTGTTTGAGGGTGAGCAGTTGTCGGTGTTCGGTGCCGGCGGCTCCCTGGAAGAGGAGTTCCATGGGCACCACCTGGATGGCGGGCCTGAGGTCCCACTGGATGTTGAGGGGCAATTGGGGCATGCGGGGATTCGTGAAGCGCACGGTGGCCTGTTCCACACCCCGGTAGCGCCCCGGGGGAACCTTGCGGCCATCGAAGGC
>JBBIHT010000334.1:0-2572 GCA_037446845.1 Geothrix sp.
CCGCATCCTGGCCAGCCAGGGCCTGCTTCAGCAGACTGCGGAGGGTGCCCTGGTCCTGGTTCATGCCCAGCACGGCCTGGCGCAGGAACACCCGCAGCCGGGCCCCTTCGGCCTGGGTGGGATCCAGCCCCTCGGCCCGGGCGGGGTCGTAGGCCCGTTCGCACATGCGGTTCAGCTCGGATTCCACCACCAGGAAGGCGGGCACGGCGGCGTAGCGGTCCCGCAGGCTGGCGCCCACGGCGGCCTCAAAGGATTCCAGCAAGCCCAGCAGGGAGATGTGGCTGGCCAGGGCCCGGGCCACCAGGCTGAACATGCGGGGATCCCCCTGGCGAATCTGCTGCAGGAGGCGTCGCAGTTCCGGGGGCAGGCTGGCCCTGAAATGATCCGCGTCCAGGCGGGGCAGGGACCAGCCCAGGTGATCCCAGAGCCAGCGCAGGCTGCCCCGCACCTGCTCGACGGCGGGCCAGTGCATCCCCCGATCCAGGGGCCGGACCAGGCCCAGGCGCAGGTTGGACAGCACATGCTCCAACAGCAGCAGGGGCTGCACCCGTTCATGAATGTCGGCGGGGATGCAGGCCTCCAGCAGTTCCGCCAGGCGGGTGAGGGATTCCTCCCGCCGACCCTGGCCGCGCATGGCCCGGTTTACGGCCTTCAACTGGGCATTCAGCCGGCCCACGGCCTCGGGGCCTGGCTCGCCGGCCTGCAGGGCCGCGAAGATCAGGCGGAAACCCTCCCGGTGCTCCGACAGAAAGGCGGGCCAGAGGATGCCCACGGGGCCTTCCTCCTCCGAGGGCGCCAGGGACATGGCCCGCAGGGCGGCCAGGAGATCCAGCAGCTGGGTGACCCAGGGGGGCTGGTGCTGCTCCGCCAGCAGCTCGCGATGGGCCGCTTCCGCCTGCTCGCCCAGGCGGGCCAGGCTGTGCACCATGACGAGGCCCATGGCTACCCGCGTTTCCCCCAGGCGCCGGGGCGAGAACTGGTGCAGGAAGGCGAGAAAAGAGCCGAGGTTTCGCCGCAGCGCGGCCTGGGCCGGGGATTCCTCCCCCTGGGCCACCTGGTCCGGGGCTGCCAGCAGCGGTTCCAGATCCTGGGCCCCTTCGCGCAGGATGTCCTCGAGCAGGACCAGGTCCAGGCGCGACAACCCCTTGGCGCGGATCAGATCCCTGGCCAGCTGGAGACGCTGGGGAGAGGCCGGTGTGGGCTCCTGGCGCTGGGTGCCTGGGGTGGACATGGCAAAAGCATACAATGAGTTACACTTCGGGAAGAACGAAGAGGTGCTACCATCGCCTCACCCCAACACCGGAGGCAGCCTGTGGCAAGCAAGCTAGGGGAAATGCTCGTCAAAGCCCAGCTCATCACGGATGCTCAGCTGGAAGAGGTGATGAAAATCCAGCGCAGGGAAGGGGGCAAGCTGGGCGGCATCGTGGTTCGTGCCGGGTTCTGCTCGGACCAGGACATCGTCAGCTTCCTGGGCATGCAGTACGGCGTGCCCGCGGCCGACCTGGAGCAGTGGCCTCCCATCGAGGCGGCCGTCATCGCCCTGATTCCCAAGGATCTGGCCCAGCGCCACAAGGTGTTGCCCCTGCAGCGAACCGGCAATGTGCTCACCCTTGCCATGTCGGATCCCACGGACATCTTCGCCATGGACGATGTGCGCTTCCACACCGGCTACAATGTGGACCCCGTGGTGTCCAGCGAGATGGGCCTGGCCCGGGCCGTGGAGAAATACTACGGCGGCGCCAGCGCGGTGCGCCTGGCGGACGGAACCCCGTCCCGCGCTGGCCACGGAGGGGCGGCTGGAGCGCCCGGCGATTCCGCCACGGGCCCCACGGTGGGCGACATGGCCGCAGCCTTCAACGAGGAGGACGAACAGCTGGACCTGGCGGCCTTCGAGCAGGAACTCGACGCCGATGCCGAGTTCGACAGCACCGATGAGGACAGCGAGGAGAGCATCAACCTCAAGAGCCTCAAGGCCGGCAGCGAAGACGCGCCGGTCGTCAAGCTGGTGAACATGGTGCTCATTGACGCCATCAAGCGCGGCGCCTCGGACATCCATATCGAGCCCTACGAGAAGACCTACCGCATCCGCTTCCGCGTGGACGGCATCCTCATGGAGGTCATGCGGCCCAGCCTCAAGCTGAAGGATCCCCTCACCTCCCGGGTGAAGATCCTGGCCAAGCTCAATATCGCCGAGCGCCGCCTGCCCCAGGACGGCCGCATCAAGCTGCGCGTGAACATGGGCGGCAAGCAGAAGGTCATTGACTACCGCGTGAGCATCCTGCCCACGCTGTTCGGCGAGAAGATCGTCCTGCGGCTGCTGGACAGCGACAAGCTCATGCTGGACCTCACCAAGCTGGGCTTCGAGCCGGAAAGCCTGGCCATGTGGGACCGGCAGATTTCCAAGCCCTATGGCATGGTGCTGGTGACCGGCCCCACGGGCTCGGGCAAGACCAACACCCTGTACTCGTCCATCGCCAAGCTGAACACCGTGGATACCAACATCCTCACCGCCGAGGATCCCGTGGAGTTCAATTTTCCAGGCATCAACCAGGTGCAGATGAAGGAGCAGATC
>JBBIHT010000335.1:0-2570 GCA_037446845.1 Geothrix sp.
CCTCCCTCTGCTGCCCGCGATCTCCTCCCTCGCCACCGTGCTTTTCTGCCTCCTGTGGCTGCCCTGGCGTCTGGATGGAACCCTGGTCGGGCTCGCGTCCCTGCTGGCCGGCCTGGGCCTGGTGCGCGGCCTTCTGGCCCTGAAGGACCTCCAATCCCTTTCGCTCCACCTGGAATGGCGCGTACAGGAGCGGACCAGGGACCTGAAAACCATGCAGGAGGCCATGCTTCGAACGGAGCGCCTGAACACCATGGCCGTCCTGGGAGCTGGCCTGGCGCACGACTTGAACAATGCCCTGGCCACCGTGCGAGCCTATGCGGAATTGGCCCAGGAGCGTGCCGGAGGCTCCAACGAGCCGCTCGCGAAAGAGTTGAGCCACATCATGGTGGCGGCCGACCAGTCCGCCACCCTGACTCGCCGCCTCATGGACTTCGGGAAAAACGACGAGGGAGCCGCCACCCATCTGTGTCTCCGGGAGGAGATCTCCCGGCTGGAGACCGTGCTGCGGATGCTGCTGCCCCAGGACATCCAATTGTGCCTGGAGCCGGGCGACGGCACCGTGCCCATCACGGGTTCACGGGCCCACCTCGAGCAGATCTTCGTGAACCTGGTGGCCAACGCCCGCGATGCCATGCCCAGCGGCGGCACCATCACCATCCAGGTATCCGTGGACGGCAACCAACACCCAGCCCTGGCCCGGGTGATGGTGGAGGACACCGGGCTGGGCATGACCCCCGAGGTTCAGTCCAGGATTTTCCAGCCCTTCTTCACCACCAAACCCCCCGGCAAGGGTACCGGGTTGGGGCTTGCCTCCGTTCGCCAGCTCATCCAGGATCTGGGCGGCACTCTGGCGGTCGCTTCCCAGCCTGGACTTGGCACGACCTTCGTCCTGCGCATACCCCTGGCACAGACCTGAAACACCGCAGCCCCCCCCGGCCCAGGCCGGGGCATTGGTCTGTGGTCCAGGGTCGGATCCCCCCGTGCGCCACGGGCGGCCATGTAATCTGGAAACAGCCTGGAGCACCCATGTTTTTCCACTTCACCGAAGACCAGCTTGCCATCCAGAACGCCGCCCGGGACTTCGCCCGCTCGGAGATCATGCCCGGCGCCGCCGCCCGGGATGCCAGTGGTGCCTTCGCCGCCGATCTCATGAAACAGCTGGGCGACATGGGCTTCCTGGGCATGGTGGTGCCCGAGGCCTACGGTGGCGCCGGGGTTGACTTTCTCAGCTACATCCTGGCCCTGGAGCAGATCGCCTATGCCGATGCCGCCATCGCCGTGGCCATGAGCGTCAACAATTCAGTAGCCTGCGGTCCCATTCTCGCCTTCGGCACCGAAGCCCAGAAACAGACCTACCTCAAGCCCCTGGCCACCGGGGAAGTGATCGGTGGGTTCATGCTCACGGAACCCGATGCCGGTTCCGATGCGGCCGCCCTGAAGACCCGCGCCACCCGCGTGAACGGTGGCTGGCGCCTGGACGGTGCCAAGGCCTGGATCACCAACGGCGGCGTGGGGCGCTATTTCGTGACCATGGCCCGCACGGATCCAGAAAAGGGCAAGCGGGGCATCAGCGCCTTCATTCTGGATGCGAACCAACCCGGCGTGCAGATGGGGCGCCCCGAAGAAAAAATGGGCCTTCGTTCCAGCAAAACCGTGATGGTGGCCCTGGACGATGCCTTTGTGCCCGACGAGGCCCTGCTGGGCAGGCCCGGTGACGGCCTGAAGGTGGCTTTTGGTGGCCTGGATGGAGGACGCATCGGCATCGCCGCCCAGGCCCTGGGCATTGCCCAGCGCGCCATGGATGAGAGCGTTGCCTATGCGCGGTCACGCCATTCCTTCGGCAAGGCCCTCGGCGAGCACCAGATGATCCAGTCCTACCTGGCGGAAATGGAGGCCCGGCTCCAGGCCTCGCGCCTATTGGTGTACCAGGCCGCTACCCTCAAGGAGGCCGGGAAAACCTGCACCGTGCAAGCGGCCACCGCCAAACTCTTCACCACGGAAAGCGCCGTCTGGATCTGTGATCGCGCCGTGCAGATCCATGGCGGGTATGGCTATTCCCGGGAGTACGCCGTAGAGCGGCTCTACCGGGATGTGAGGGTCACCACCATCTACGAGGGCACCAGCGAGATCCAGCGTATGGTCATCGCCCGGGAACTGATGAAATAGGCTTTTCAACGCATGGTGAATTATCCTTGCCCTCGACATGCGAGGGCGGCATCCTGCTAGACGGCAGGAATCTAAACCATTGGGTCCCCAGAACCGTAGGCTGCTCATCTCCGTGGCCGTTCTGTTTTGCTCTTCAAGGAGTGGTGATGATGCGTCTCCCGATCTTCTCGGCCCTGCTGGTGGCCTTCTCCCTGGTGGCCCAGGACGCTCCCAAGGCCGAAGGCGCCCAGGCCGCTGCCACGAGCCAGCCGGCCGCCACGAAGCTGCCCCTCCAGCAGGCCATCGAGACCTCCCTGAAGAACAACCTGCAGGTGCAGATCGCCGCGGAAACCCGCGACCTGGGCCACGCGGGCCTCCAGATCGAGCAGGGGGCCTTCGACTGGAACCTCACGGGGAGCCTGAGC
>JBBIHT010000336.1:0-2566 GCA_037446845.1 Geothrix sp.
CTCGCCGCGGGGCTCCCAGAACCCGAGCTGGAGGCCCGGCTCCCAGGCGGGCGAATGACGGAGGGTGGCCCCATGGATCACCTCGAAATGTTCCAGGGAACGCGCCCAGGCCAGGAGCGCATGGTCGCCGGGCAGGACCTCCAGCGGCTGGGCCCCCGCCAGGGTCCAGGCCTGCCCGCGGTAGTAGGCTCCGCTGCCATCCAGAGAATAGGAGCGCACCCGGTCCAGCCGCAGTTCCTCCCGCAGGCGCCCCAGCACACGATGCTCGATTTCGCGGGCATCCCGGATCAGGATGATCTCGCGGCTGAGGGCCAACAGGCGGCTCAGGTGCTGGCTCCGCTGCTCCAGCTGGGCCTGGACCTCCAGGAGCTGCCGGTTCCCCTCCCTGGCCTCCCGCAACTGGGCCTCCAGGTGCTCCACCACTTCGCCGCTGAATCGCCTCAGGGCCGGGCCTTCCTGCCCCTGCTCCAGCAGGTCCCGACGGCCCCGGATGTAGTCCTCCACCTGCCCCACGAACAGGAACGGGTCAATGGGCTTGGGGATGAAGCCGTCACAGCCGGTCACGAGGGCCGTTTCCTTGTCGCGCTTCAGGGTCTTGGCAGTCAGGGCGACGATCAGCGTTCTGTCCAGGGACGGATCGGCGCGCAGTTTCGTGGCGATCTCGAAGCCCGAGAGGCCCGGCAGGTTGATATCCAGCAGGATCAGCGCGGGTTTGAGGTTGGACGCCATCTCGAAGCCCTTGAGACCGTCCTCGGCCCAGTGCATCTCGTACCCCGCCTTGGACAGCAGCCGCTGGACCAGCCGCCAATTCATGGCGTTGTCCTCAATGTAGAGGACCCTGGGCAAGGTGTCCGTCATGATTCAGGCCTCCCCGGACCAGGCTCAAGGAGCGGAAGCTCCACCGTGAAGATACTGCCTTCACCCTTGCGGCTCTCGGCCCGGATGCTGCCGTGCATGAGGGCCATGAACCGCTGGCTAATGGCCAGGCCCAGCCCGGTGCCACCAAAGCGGCGAGTGATGCTCCCATCCACCTGCTGGAAGGGTTTGAAGAGGCGATCCAGTTCCTCCGCCGACATGCCGATGCCGGTATCGGAAACACGAACCACGAAACAGCCACCCTCCTCGCCCGCCGAGAGGGTCACTGCCCCCGACTCGGTGAACTTGATGGCGTTGCCCAGGAGGTTCGTGAATACCTGCCGCAATCGGGCGCAGTCCCCCCTGACCTGAAAGGATCCTTCGGGCCTGATGTAGAGCAGGTTGATCGGTCGCCGCTGGATGAGCCCAGCCGCCATGGACTTCACCTCGTCCAGCAGCGGGAGGGGGTCAAGCACCTCCAGCTCCAGCTCCAACTTGCCGGCCTCGATCTTGGACAGGTCGAGGATGGAATCAATGAGACCGAGCAGAGAGCGACCGTTCTGATAGATGACCGTTAGATCGTCCTTGATGTCCGGGTCGAGCCTGTGATCCTGATCCTGCATGAGCATCCCGGAGAACCCGATGATCGAATTCAGGGGAGTCCGAAGTTCATGGCTCATGTTGGCGAGGAAATCGTCCTTGAGGCGATCAACCTCCTTCAGGCGCTGGTAGCTGGTCAACAGATCGTCATTGAGTGCCTGCAGTTCCCTGGTCTTGTCCTGGACCTTCTCCTCCAGGGTACTCGCCCAGGCCTTAAGCTCGGCCCGGCTCTGCTCCAGGCCCCGGGTCCTTTCCTGCACCAGTTGGAGCTGGAGCTGGAGGTGCTTGACCAGTTCCCAGATGGTCTCCATCAGCTGCCGGGTGCGCTCCTGGACGCGGTATTCCAGCAAGCGGTTCTGCCGCTCGATCTCCTCCCGCGACACCCTCAGTTTTTCAGTCATGACCGTGAAGGATTCGCTGAGATCCTGGATCTCATCTCTGGTGGTGACGCGCAGTCCGCCGAAATCCAGATTGCCCTGGGCGACCTTCTGGGCCGCTTCTGTCAACTGGATGACCGGATGCAGATAGCGGTTGGAGAGCAATGCAGAGGCCACGATCCCAAGCATCAGGGTGATGAGCCCCACCGTGAGACTGGCCTTGATGTTCTCGTGCACCGCACGCTGGGTGCCCTCGGTGGTGAACCCGATGATCAGGGTGCCCATCTGGTCAGCGCGTGGTTCTTCATAGAAAATGGGCGCCACGGCCATGAGGAGGCGCTCGTCAGACCGGGTGAAGGTCCGCGATACGCCGTCTTTCAGAAGCTCGCCTGCGGCCCAGGCGGGGGTGGTCGGCGTACTGTCCAGGGCTTCGCCACCTGGCCCGAACACGGCACTGAACCGGAAGGCGGGGATGTTCTGGACCCCCTGGAGCACCCGGGCGATATCCCGCGCGCTGCCCGAACTGACGGCCGGTCCCAGCGCATAGCTCGCGGTCTCGGCCACCTGCCTGGCACTGAGTTCAGACTGGGCGCGAATCTGCCGTTCGACCCACTGCGGGTAGTAAAGCAGGTTGAACGCGATGAAGGACAGCACCAGGATGCTGATGACAGCACTCAACTTGGTCTTGATGGAGAGACGCAGCATGCGGTGAGCCCAGGAATGGCTATCAGCCT
>JBBIHT010000337.1:0-2555 GCA_037446845.1 Geothrix sp.
CTCGCCTCGGCTCAGGGGGAACTTACAGAAATTGGTGTACACGACCGGGACAAGTGTCCTGGAATCGAGCAGGAATGAGGGCTTAGCCTTCGATCGGGCGCAAGGGCGGTGTGGTTTACCACAGTTTCTGGAAGGCCCCCTTGGCCCGAGACGAGAAGGGCTAGCCAACAGGAAGGCCATCGGCTCTAGTCGGTTTGATTTTGCGAATTAAGCCTATAAAGGAGCGCCAATGGCCGAGTCGAATATTGAAATCCCGGAGGGGGTAGGAAAGGACTCTTTTCGGAGTCGAGCGGGGAGGGGCTGCCGGACCTTGGTCAGCGGCACAAGGCTACACCGATGGGGGGAGGATGGATGCCGCTCCGCGCGCAGCACTTCGTTCAACAACTCAGGGGCCTGGATGGGGCTCAGCAGTTCCGGCCTGGCCCGCCTTCCCGACGAGCCACTTCGCCTTGGCATGACCCATTTCGGCCGCCTGCCGCAACCAGCGTTCGGCCTGATGCTCGCTCCGAAAGGTGCCAATGCCCTTGCGATGGTGTTCGTGCAGCCAGAAGGCGGCCTCCGCATCGCCAGCATCCGCCAGGAGGGTGAGCCACCAGTTGGCCTGGGACGGATCCTTGACTAGCCCTTGGCCGCCGTCGAGGTAGGCTCTCACCAGGGCCCACATGGCCTGCCGGTCTCCAGCCGCGGCCCGGGTGATCAGTCGCCGATAGCCCCGCCCGAAGGAGATTCGCCCGCCTCTCACCAGGAGGAGGGGCAGCCCCGCTGCGGCGAGCCACAGGGGAATGGCCATGTAGAGCCACAGCCGCGACGCCTGGGGGGAAACATCGAAGGCGAACAGGATCACCAGGCCGATGGACCCAGCCAGGACGAAGGTGATGATGGCAACCGCCGCGGTGAGGATCAGGAGGCCCATGGCCCGAGGGAAGCGGCCCATGATGGCCTGGACCAGGGCCTCGGTTCTTTCCAGAACGGAGGGGGCGAGCCTGGCCATCGCCTCCAGGCGCTGTCTGGCCACGGAACGGGACCGGGACGCTGGCCGGGCGACGGGAGGTAGGGGTGGTCCGCCGGTGGGTTCATCCATGAGGGTCATCCAGGTTTGCCTGACGCAGGGTGGGCGGAGGTTGGCAGAATACCTTCAGCCGCTCCCCGGTGCGTGGATGGGGGAGTTCCAGGCGCAGGGCGTGCAGAAGGTAGCCCAGATCACCGGGCAGGGCGCGGGTTTCAGGCAAGGGTGTGCCGCCGGGTCCGAACAGCGGATCTCCCAGCAGCGGATGCCCGGCGAAGGCCAGGTGGATGCGGATCTGGTGGGGCCTTCCGGTGAGGATGCACACCTCGACCAGACTGCAGCCCTGCCTGCGTTCCAGCACCCTCACAAGGCTCGTGGAAGGCTTTCCATGGGGCGTGGCCCCGTGAAGGGTGCCCAGGAGGGCGTGGCTCACCGGACCGATGGGCGCCTCGACGCTGAATGCGTCCCGGTCCGGGTGCCCCGTGCAGAGCGCCCGGTACACTTTGCAGGTGGCGTGGGAGCGGAACAGCCCCGGCACGATCCGCCGCGCCAGGGCACTGCGCGCGAACAGCACTAGGCCCGAGGTGCCGCGGCCCAGGCGATGCATGGGGCTGGCCTGGGGATCCCGGCGGCGAACCACCTGGAGCAGGGTGTGCTCCAGGAACTCCCCACCGCCCGGCAGCGTGGGCAAGCCGCTGGGCTTGGCCACTGCCAGCAGATCCTCATCCTCGAACAGCACGGCGGTGCAGAGGGGCACCTCGGGTTCGATCCAGGGCGGGCGGTCCCAGGTGATCCACTGGCCCGGCTTCAGGGGGGCATCAGCCCGGACCCTCTGCTGATCCAACAGAAGTTCCCCGGTCCGCAGGCGCTCGCGCCAAACCGCCGGTGCGGCCCTGGGGTAGCGCGCGGCCAGAAAGGCGACCAGGGACAGTTCGGCCCCCTCCGGGTCCACCTGCCGGCGGTACCTGAACCCCTGATTCTTCCTGGAACCTTCCCCCATGGCCGATCCTTGGTGGTGGACGCAGCCGCTACTTCTTCGCTTTCTGCAGGCGTGCCAGCAGTTTCTGATCCACCAGGGTGGTGATCTCGTTCAATCGCTCGCTGGATTGGGTCAGGAGCCTGGAGCACTGGGCCTGCATGTCCTTCACATACTCCAGATCGGTGATGTCCTTGAGGTTGATCACCACATTCCAGACGCCGCCCCGCACGCCCGCATAGGCCATCTGGGCGCCCACGGCGGCATCGGTGATGGAAGCCACCTTGCCAAGACGGGCGGCCTCTCCGGCCAGTTCCAGGGCGGCGAAGCTGGTCCTGGCGGTTTCCAGGGGCACCTCGATGGCGACTTTCAATCCCGCTTGCATGGCCGCCTGGCGGCGGGCCGATTGTTCAGGGGTGGTCTCGGGCAGGCGGCGGGCATCCATGAAGGCGTTGAAGGCATTGGTGTCGGCATCCACCGCCACCAGGAGCCGGTCCTTGAGAACCTGAGCCTGTTCGGCCAGGGTGATGAGGCTCGCGTCCTTTTCTGCATCGGGGCCGCCCTGGGCCAGAT
>JBBIHT010000338.1:0-2547 GCA_037446845.1 Geothrix sp.
GCGAGAAACAGGGGGATGTGGCCCGGCTCCTGTTCAATGGCGCCGACCTCTTCGTGGGTGTGCGCAACGCCGTGCTGGCACCCCTGCGCGACATCGGCCTCATCGTTGTGGATGAGGAACAGGAAAGTTCCTACAAGTCCGAGGAACACCCCCGCATCCATGCCCGGGATCTGGCCATCAAGCGGGCCCAGCTGGAAGGCTGTCCCATCGTGTTGGGCAGCGCCACGCCCACCCTGGAGAGCTGGCATGCGGCCCAGACTGGCAGGTACCGCCTGCTTCAGCTTCGCCAGCGACCCCAGGGCATCTCCTTGCCCACAGTGGAAATCGTGGATCTGCGGGAAGCCTACCGGCAGGCCCGGAAGAAGACCCTCCTTTCCCCCACCCTGGCCACGGCCATCGCCGTGACCCTCCAGCGGCGCGAGCAAGCGCTCCTCCTCCTGAATCGGCGCGGCTACGAGAATTTCTGGATGTGCCGAGCCTGCGGCAAGACCCTCGGCTGCCCCCACTGCGCCATTTCCCTCACCTACCATCGCGGTGATTTCCGCCTTCGGTGCCACCTCTGCGGCCACGAGACCGTTCCGCCCGAGGCCTGCCCCGACTGCGGTGCCGAACATCTGCGGGGGGTCGGCGAAGGCACTGAACAGGTAGAGGAACTCCTTGGCCAGTTGTTTCCCTCCGCCCGGGTCCTGCGCCTGGATCGCGATACCACCCGGCGGAAGGGTTCCCTCGAGGCCGGCCTGCTCGCAGCCGAGGCGGGGCAGGTGGACATTCTGGTGGGAACGCAAATGCTGGCCAAGGGCCATAATTTCCCCTTGCTCACCCTGGTGGGCGTGCTCAATGCAGACCAGGGGCTCAAGCTCGCGGATTTCCGGGCCGCGGAGCACACTTTCCAGTTGCTCACCCAGGTGTCCGGTCGGGCCGGCCGAGCTGATCTTCCCGGCCGGGTGATTCTCCAGACCTATTCGCCGGAGCACCCCGCCATCGTATTCGCCCTCGATCAGGATTTTGAAGGCTTTGCTGCCTCGGAACTGCCCTTCCGTGAAGGCTTGGGGTATCCACCGTTTACCGCCCTCACCCTGTATCGCGCCGAGTCCCAGTCCCCTCGCGAAGCCAAGGAGGCCCTGGAGGCCTTTCGACAAGAGCTGTCGGTCCCTGGCCTGAAGGTCCTGGGTCCCATCGAGGCCCCCGTGCCGCGGGTGCGGGATCAGTGGCGCATGCACCTCCTGCTGAAGGGCGGCCGCCTCCCCCTCAGCCAGGTCCTCCAGGCGCACCCCCTGAAGCCTGGCGGTACCCTCAGCCTCGACCGGGATCCCGTGCAGTTTTCCTGATGTATAAAAAGTAACCACTTGTTCGGCAATACGAAGATGAACCAATCCGTCAAATCGTATTAACTAGATGTACACCAATAATTAAATTCAATTTGATCGGCCTGGACAAAATTCCCGATCCTTGGATTCCGTAGGTAAGGAGAGCTCATGGTTCACGAATCCAGAGGGTTTTCGCTCCTGGAACTGCTCGTGGTGGTGGTCATCATCGGCATCCTGGCGGTCGTGGCTGGCAGTTGGTACGGAGCGCCCCAGCCAGCCGCTGTCAAGGGAACGGTCAACAGCCTCCACGGGGTCCTGGCCGATGCCCGGACCACCGCCCGCAGTTTCGGCCGCACGGTGACCCTGACGACCAGTGGTTTCCAGACCAATCTGGCCGTGGCCTTCCCCACCCAGGGGGACATCTTTCCTGTGCCGGTGCCGCAACCCATGACGACTTGGCGCAAGGATGCCACCGGGGCCAGCGCCATGAAATATTGCGGGGTGGATACCGGGGGCGCTTGGCAGATCTACGCGCAGGCCACCCCCAACTCTGATCCCCTGGCGGGCGCCGACCCGGCCATCAACGCGCTCTTCACTGGTGGTGTGCCCCCCGGGGCGGGTGGGAATCTCTTCACCGGAGGTCCTTTCAGCTTCGACGCCCAGGGCCGGGCGAATCGCGATTTCTATGTCTTCGTGGGCGGCATGCGGAACGGGGCCTCCTACCCCAGCGCCCCGGTCGGGCTGGTGCTGGTGACCCGGGCCAATGGCATCCATGCCTTCTTCAAACCCAACGCTGGGGACGCCACCGTGCCCTGGCAGCGCCTCTAGGAACCCCCATGGTCACCCGATCCACGCGACAACAGGGCTTCTCTCTGGTGGAACTACTGGCCACCGCCCTCATTTTCGGCATCGGCCTGCTGGGTCTGGCGGCCCTCCAGGTTTCCACCCTGCGCGCCAATTCCGGGGGGCGGAACCGCTTCTCCGCCGCCTCCCTGGCTGAAGGCGCCCTTTCCGCCGTCCAGGCCGAAGGAAGCCTTTCCTGGTCCTACGCGGCCAAGGTGATGGGGAGCGCCGCCGTCTACCCCGCTGGACTGCGCAGATTTACGGGCGGGGTGGCGGGTGGTGTTTTCGGCCGATTCGACATCAACGGCCAACCTGTGGTCGCGGGCGATCCCAACACGGTGTTCGTCGTGACCTGGCAGCGCCTGGCCGCCACCACCGCCACGCCCAAGGCAGACAT
>JBBIHT010000339.1:0-2544 GCA_037446845.1 Geothrix sp.
CCGTCCTTCCGGTCACCGCTGATAAGGAGGAGGTGTCTCCCAAGCCCAGGCGAGTGCCGGCCAAGGCCAAGGTTGCCAAGGGCACCCCCACCGGCGAGCCCGAAGCGGCCAAGGCGGAGCAACCGGCCCCAGCCAAGCCAGCCAGGGCCAAGGCTGCCACCGCTGCCAAGGCAGCCAAGGCCGCCAAGGCCAAGCCTGCCGCGCCAGCCGACCTGGTGGAAGGAGCGCCCAAGGCCAAACGGGGTCGCCCCAGGAAGCCCAAGGCAGAGTAGGCCTTCGTGTCGCTCTACTGGCTGGCCCCGCTCGCTTCCCTGGCCACCCTCCTGGGTGGCTGGGGGGTCGTTCGTTTCCTCCAGGGCCGTGCCCAGTTCATGCGCCTGCTGTCAGGCGTGGCGGCAGGCTACCTGTTATCGGTCACGGTGGTGCGAATCATCCCTGAGGCCCTCGAGGAGTCCCGGGGAGGGGAGCACAATGCCCTGTGGGTTCTCGCGGGGTATCTGCTGGTGCATGTCATGGAACACGGCATCACCCTGCATTTCCATTACGGGGAGGAAACTCACCATGACGGCACCCCCATGAGCGGGGTACTGGCCCTGGTGGGGCTGTCCCTGCACAGTTTCATGGATGGCGTGGCCATTGCCGCCGCCCTGTCCACCCACAGCAACCTGGGCCCCCTTGTGGTGCTGGGGATCCTGTTCCACCGGATCCCGGAAGGGGGCACCATCGCTTCCATCTTCCTGGTGCGGGGGTTCGGCAACCGGGGGGCCATGCTGGCCGCTGGCATCTTGGCCCTGGCGGCCCTGGTGGGTTCGGCTGGGCAGGTCCTGTTGGCATTGCCCGCCGGGCCCATTCTTGCCCTCACGGGAGGGCTCGCCCTTTATGTGGCCAGCTCTGACCTGCTGCCAGAAGTCCAGAAAGTCTCTGGACTTCGCAGCACCCTGGCGCTGCTGTCGGGCGTGGGCATCTTCCTCGTCAGCGCGCGGCTGCTGCCGCATCACCACTGAGCCGCAATGGGCCGTGCGCGGAAAGGCATTCCTCGTCTGCTCCTGGGGGTGGCCTGCGTTGCACTGGTAGCCCAGGAGGTGCCCCCGGTTCCGGTCCTCGCGCCCCTGGACGGCCCCACAGCCGCCGAGCTGTTGCCCCTTCGGCCCTTCAACCTGGAGCGCCCGTCGAGCGTGAGCCGAGTCCCCTTCAGCTGGCGGGGGGACCGGGTGCGCGAGGGGGAGGATGTCTGGGTGCTCGAGCAGGGGGCGATCCAGGCAGAGGGCATGCTCCTGCTGGCGGATCACCTTGAATACCGTTTCGCGGAAGGCCGTGTCGTCGCCGAGGGCAACATCCGCCTCGAAGGCCCAGACCTGCGATTGCGTTGCGCCAGGCTGGAGATGGACTGGAATCATCGGTCTGGCGAAGCCTGGTCCCTGCAGATGGACTTGCCCCCCAGCTGGGTGCTGCGGTCCCAGCATGTGGCCTTCACCGCCCTGCGGACCTGGGCCTTCGACCAGGTGGAATTGAGCCCCTGCGCCGAGGAACGGCCCGGCTGGAAGGCCAACCTGTCGAGCCTGAAGGTGGATCTGGACGGCTTCGCCACCCTGTGGAATGCCCTGGTCAGGGTGGGACCGGTGCCGGTGCTGTACCTTCCCTGGGCCATCTACCCGGCCGAGGCGGAGCGCACCTCCGGCCTGCTTCCCCCCCACCTTGGCGCCTCCAGCACCCTGGGAACCACCGTGGGCTTCTCCTACTTTCAGACCCTCGGGGAACAGGCGGATCTTACCTTCGCCCCTGAATACTTCAGCAAGGAAGGCGTCCTTTGGGGTGGCGAAGCCCGGTGGCGGCCGGATCTCACCCATCAGGGAAGCCTGTCGGGACAGACCATCCGTCAGCAGAGCCTGGACACGCGCCGCTACCGCTACTTCCTCAAGGAGGTTTGGCAGCGGGAGGATGGCTGGCAATTCACTGCCGATGTGAACCAGGCCTCGGACAACCTGGTCGAGGCCGACTTCGGCAAGGGATTGGGGAACCTGGGGCTGGCCAGCTTCGATTCGGCCCTGTACCTGGGGCGTGCCTACACCTTCGGCAGTCTCAGCCTCTCCATGGCCGAGCAGCGGAGTTTCTTCTTCTCCACCAGCCAGGGGGATCCCTTCTACAGCCCCGATTTCCCGGCCTCCCTGCGTCGCCAGACCCTGCCCCAGGGCGAGCTGCGGTTTTTCCCGCTGCCCCTGCTGGGTTCCCTGTACCTGGATGGGGGCCTTCGCATCGGCCGCTTCGCCTATCGCATCGAGGGCAGCAGCACGGTTCCAGATCGCTCCTATGCCTGGGACCGCCAGGATGGGCATGCGCGGGTACACGGGCGATTGGGCCAGTGGGGCCCCTTCCGGGCGGACCTGGAGCTGCTGGGCAGGGCCACCCATTACAGTTCCAGCCTCGCCACGGCCGTCTTCAACCCCGATGGCGCCGCCCCCGGCCATTCATCGGCATGACTGCCGCGCAGCTCGTTTGCCACGAAACCCTCGCGTGGCACTGCCGTGAAGCAGGTCAGGGATTGTG
>JBBIHT010000340.1:0-2519 GCA_037446845.1 Geothrix sp.
GGTCAAATGCAGGGCCAGGCCCTGGAACTTGGTCTCGAAACCCTTGGGGGCAGTGAAAACCCTCGATGCTTCCTGGGCAGGGGCCAGTGCCAGTGCCTCGTCAGGAACCTCGCCAGGAGTCGTCAGCATGCTTTCAGTCTAGCCGGGCCCCCGCTTTCCCGCCAGAAACTGAGGACAAATGGACGGCACGGCCGGCTCCCTGGCCCAGAAGGGGAATGGTGGATGGACCCGCTTCACGGCAACAATGGAAGGCGATGGCACGCCCCCCTGTTCTTCCCGGCCCCCGGCCCGACTGGCTGAAAATCCGCATTCCTGCGCCAGAGGTCATGGCGGAGGTGGCCGGGCTCATCCGCGAACAGCGCCTGGTGACGGTCTGCGAGGAAGCCCGTTGCCCCAATCTGCACGAGTGCTGGGGGATTCACCGAACCGCCACCTTCATGCTCATGGGCGGGACCTGCACCCGCCACTGCGGTTTCTGCAATGTCGCCAAGGGCCAGCCCGGTGCGCTGGATCCCGAGGAGCCTCAGCGGGTGGCCGAGGCCGTGGCTCAGCTGAAGCTGCGATTCGCAGTGGTCACTTCGGTCAACCGCGACGACCTGACCGAAGGCGGCGCCTCGCACTTTGCCAGCACCATTCGCTGGATTCGCACCCTGTCCCCCGGCTGTGGCGTCGAAGTCCTCATCCCGGATTTCGGTGGCTGTGATCCCGCCCTGCTGACGGTGCTGGAAGCCCGCCCGGAGGTGCTGAACCACAATGTGGAAACGGTGCCCCACCTCTACCGGAGGGTGCGCCCTGACGCCGACTACGAGCAGAGCATGACGCTTCTCCGTCGCACCGCCGATTGGCGCGACCGACACGCCCCAACCATGCGTGTCAAAAGCGGGATCATGGTGGGCCTGGGCGAAACGCCCGAGCAGGTGCTAGAACTCCTGGCCGATTGGCGGCGCCATCGAGTGGACATGGCCACCATCGGCCAGTACCTGCCCCCTTCCGGTCTTCACCTGCCGCTCCACCGGTTCGTGGAGCCGGCCGAATTCGAGATGTACCGGCAGAAGGGAATGGAAATGGGCTTCCAGAGGGTCGAATCCGCCCCCCTGGTGCGTTCCAGCTATCACGCCGGAGAGGGGTTCCAAGAGAGGGGGATTTGAACCGCTCCACAAGCCTGTCGCCCGTGGGTGTAGGCGTGGATCAGCGTCGCCCGCATAGCCGCCGGATCAATGACCGAACGGCCATCGCCCTCCGGGTTGTGGAGGCCTTCGATGGATAAGGTCCTCGCGCTTTCTGAGCACCGTTGCGTAATCCTTAAGATTCGCCAGGGTGAAACGGAGCCTGAATTGAAAAACGCCCCGCATGGAAGCGGGGCGTTTTCCGGCGTCGGCAGGCTGGCCAGCCCTCGTTGGGCTAGTACATGTCCTCCATGCCGCCCATGCCAGGGCCCGCGGGGGCAGCAGCCTTGGGCTCGGGAATCTCGGTGATGATCGCCTCGGTGGTGAGCATCATGGCCGCGACGGAAGCCGCATTGCGCAGGGCAGACTTGGTGACCTTGGCGGGATCAATGACACCGAACTTCACCATGTCGCCGTACTCGTTGGTGGAGGCGTTGTAGCCGTAGTTGTCCTTGCCTTCGCGGACGGCATTGACCACCACGGAGCCCTCGACCCCGGCGTTGTTGGCGATCTGGCGGAGGGGCTCCTCCAGGGATTTACGGACGATCTCCACGCCCGTGGCCTGGTCGCCGATAGCCTTCAGGGCGACAAGCTTGGGCAGGCTGCGAAGCAACGCGACACCACCGCCAGCCACGATGCCGTCCTCGACGGCGGCCTTGGTGGCATGCATGGCGTCTTCCACTCGAGCCTTCTTCTCCTTCATCTCGGTCTCGGAGGCCGCGCCCACCTTGATGACGGCGACGCCGCCCACCAGCTTGGCCAGGCGCTCCTGCAGCTTTTCCTTGTCGTAGTCGCTGGTGGAAGTCTCCACCTGGGCACGAATCTGCTTCACGCGGCCCTGGATGGCCTCGGAGCTGCCGGCGCCCTCGACGAGGGTGGTGTTCTCCTTGTCAATGACGACCTTCTTGGCGGTGCCGAGATCAGCCAGCGTGAGGTTCTCAAGCTTGAGGCCCAGGTCCTCGCTGATGGCCTTGCCGCCCGTCAGGATGGCGATGTCTTCCAGCATGGCCTTGCGGCGGTCGCCGAAACCGGGGGCCTTCACGGCGGCCACATTCAGGGTGCCGCGAATCTTGTTCACCACGAGGGTGGCCAGCGCCTCGCCGTCCACATCCTCGGCAATGATCAGCAGGGGGCGGCGGCTGTTGACGACCTGCTCCAGCAGGGGCAGGAGGTCGCGCATGTTGGAGATCTTCTTCTCGTAGGCGAGGATGAAGGGGTTTTCCAGCTCGACCTTCATCTGGTCGGGGTTGGTCACGAAGTAGGGGCTGAGGTAGCCGCGGTCGAACTGCATGCCCTCGACCACGTTCAGCTCGGTGTCGCGGCCCTTGGCTTCCTCGACGGTGATGACGCCGT
>JBBIHT010000341.1:0-2514 GCA_037446845.1 Geothrix sp.
AATGGCACCACCTGGCTGGACCGCACCAACTACTTCGTCACCTTCCCCGCCACGGACGAGAACCTGAAGCTGATCTTGGACATGGAGGCGGACCGCATGGTCAACGCCAACATTGACCAGAACGACCTCTGGAACGCCGCCGAGAACAAGGGCGAAATGACCGTGGTGCGCAATGAGATGGAAGGCGGCGAGAACAACCCCCTGCGCATCACCATGGAACGCACGGTGGCTACCGCCTATGAATGGCACAACTACGGCAAGAGCACCATCGGCGCCCGGAGCGATGTGGAGCATGTGAACATCGAGCACCTGCGCGCCTTCTATCACAAGTACTACCAGCCGGACAACGCGGTCCTGCTCGTGGCAGGCAAGTTCGACGAGGCCAAGACCCTCAACCTGGTCAACGAACGCTTCGGCCGCATCCCCAGGCCCGCTCGCGTGCTCGAGCCCACCTATACCTTGGATCCCACCCAGGACGGCGAACGCACGGTCACTGTGCGCCGCGTCGGTGATGTGCAGATCCTCATGGCCGGCTATCACATCCCCGCCGGCAGCGACCCGGTGTTCCCCGCTCTGGAAGTGCTGGGGCAGGTCCTGGCGGATACTCCCTCGGGCCGCCTGCACAAGGCCCTGGTGGATTCCAAGCGGGCCGCCTTCGTGTTCGCCGAGGTCATGGCCAATAAGGAACCGGGCCTCGCCCTCATCGCCACCCAGCTGCCCAAAACCAGCTCCCTGGAGGAAGCCAAGGAGCTGTTCCTGAAAAGCATCGAGGAAACGGCCGCCCAGCCCACCACCCAGGAGGAGGTGGATCGCGCCAGGCAGCAGCTCCTGAAGCAGGTGGACTTGCAGCTCAATGACAGCGGCCGCCTGGGCCTCGCGCTATCGGAATACATCGCCCAGGGCGATTGGCGCCTCTTCTTCCTCCAGCGGGATCGCTACAAGACCGTCACCGTCGAACAGGTGCGCACCGCCGCAGCCAGGTACCTGAAGCGCGAGAATCGCACCCTGGGGCAGTTCATTCCCACCGACAAGCCCGATCGGGCGGAAATCCCCCCTGCCCTGGAAGCCGCCGCCCTGCTCAAGGACTACAAGGGCCAGGCCACCGCGGCCCAGGGCGAGGCCTTCGACGCCTCACCCGCCCACATTGACGCTGCCACCCAGCATTTCAGCACAGCCGCAGGGCTGAAGGTGGCGCTCCTGCCCAAGAAGACCCGAGGCGAAAGCGTCCAGTTCCAGCTCACCCTGCGCCTGGGCTCGGAGGCCAGCCTCAAGAACCGGGATACGGCGGGTTCCCTGGCCGCCCAGATGCTCATGCGCGGCAGCTCCAGGCACACCCGCCAACAGATCCAGGATGCCCTGGACAACCTCAAGGCCCAGGCCTTCCTGGGGGGCGATGCCGAGACTGTCCGGGCCATGGTCACCACCACGCGGCCCAATCTCCCTGCAGTGCTGGCCCTGCTGGCCGAAATCGTGAAGGAACCCGCCTTCAGCGCTGATGAGTTCTCCAAGCTGGTGAGCGAGACCACGGCGGCCCTGGATGCCAACCGCAAGGAGCCCGGGTTCCTGGCCCAGACCGCCCTCCGCATGCATGTGGATCCCTACCCCCAGGGCCATGTGCGCCATGTGCTGGGCCTGGATGAGAGCATTGCGGCCATCAAGGCCGCCAGGCTCGAAGAGGTGAAGGCCTTCCACCAGGCCTTCTACGGTGCCTCGGCGGGAGAGCTGGCCGTGGTGGGTGATTTCGACGCGGCGGCGATACAGGCCCAGGTCCAGCAGCTTTTCGGGGACTGGAAAGCCGCTGAGCCCTTCCTGCGCATACCCCAGATCATCAAGGCCAACCTGCAGCCCCTGAGCAGCACCATCGAAAGCCCGGACAAGGCCCAGGCCTTCTTCATCGCGGCCCTGCCCATGGCCATGAAGGATGGCGATCCCGACTACCCCGCCATGCTCCTCGGCAACTACCTGCTGGGCGGCGGCGCCCTCAACAGCCGCATCGCCAATCGCCTGCGCCAGAAGGAGGGTCTCTGCTACGGGGCCGGTTCCCAGTTCCAGGCCAGCGCCCTGGATGAGGCCGGACAGTGGTTCGCCTACGCCATCTACGCCCCCGAGAACCTGGCGCGCCTTGAGGCCGCGTTCAAGGAGGAACTGGCCCTGGCCAATGGCTTCACGGCAGAGGAAATCGCCGCCGCCAAGACCAGCTGGCTCCAGGCCCAGGCCACCGCGAGGGCCCAGGACCGGGAACTGGCCATGCGGCTCAACAGCGACCAGTTCAACGGTCGCACATTGGCCTTCCAGGCGGAGCTCGAGAAGAAGGTGCAGGCCCTGGACAACACCCAGATCGTGGCCGCCCTCCGCAAGCACCTCGATCCCGCCAGACTCAACATTGTCCGCGCCGGCGACTTCGCCAAGAGCGCCAAGAAGTAGTTCACACCTGCCTACCGGAATGGGGAAGCGGTCTGCCGCTTCCCCATTTTGCTAGGTGGGGAAAGCTTTTCATGGTCTGCTGGTAGTCCG
>JBBIHT010000342.1:0-2513 GCA_037446845.1 Geothrix sp.
GGGGAATCCCCGAGCACCAGGGGCTCGCCATTCAGGTCATGGGGCAACCGCCGGCCACCGGACAGGGACCAGAGATCCCCCCGGCCGTCCCATTCCTGGAACCCGGCCCCCGGGCCCGCTTCGCCCTGTGTCTCACAGGTCATCATTTCCCCCGTAGAATCCAAGGATAGGTCATTCCTTGTCCACGACCAGTTCCGTACCTGCTGGAGCCCCCATGACCCGCACCATTCTCATCACGGGAGCCTCCCGAGGCATCGGCCGGGCCTCCGCCCTTCACCTGGCCGGCACCGAGGGAGCCCGCCTGGTCCTGCTGGGCCGGGACGAGGCCGCCCTGGCCGCAACGGCAGAGGCCACCCGCGAGGCTGGTGGGGCGGCAATGGCCTACCAGGCGGATGTGACCGACCGAACCCGCCTACGGGCCATCGCCCAGGAAGTGGGGCCCCTGGATGGCCTGATCGCGGCGGCCGGGATATCGGGCATGACGCCCGTGGACCAGGCTTCGGACGCCTTTTTCGACGAGATCCTCGCGGCGGATCTCGCGGGCCCCTGGAATACGGTGCGCGCCTTCCTGCCCAATCTCGGGCCCGGCGGTCGCATCGTGCTGGTGGCAAGCGTGCTGGGCCGTTTCGGGGTCCCGGGCTACGGGGCCTACTGCGCCGCCAAGCACGGCGTCATCGGCCTGGCCAAGGCCCTGGCCCTGGAACTCGTCGCCCAGGGCATCGTGCTGAACGCCGTTGCCCCGGGCTGGGTGGATACCACCATGGCCCAAACCGGCATCCGCGAGATCGCCGCGGCCACAGGCCAGACCGAAGCGGCGTTCCGGGCCCAGGCCGAAGCCGCCGTGCCCGTGAAGCGCTTCTTCCAGCCCGAGGAGATCGCCCTGGGGATCGCCTGGCTGCTCAACCCCGCCAACACCATGCAGGTGGGCCAATGCCTCAACCTGGATGGGGGTGTGGTGCAGTCTTAGCCCAGGGCGCCTACCCCTACCCGCTGCGCCGAGGGGACCGTATCCTTCCTCCGCACGGAGCACACTCCGCGGGAAAGGAGTTCACCATGAAATCCCTGACTGATCTCCAGACCCCCACTCTGGAATGGCGCAGAGTCGGGCCTGGCGCCCTGGCCTTCGAGCTGGGCACGCAGGAGCAGGTGGTGGCCACCTTCACCATCCTGGACGAGGGCAAGGCCCTTGCCCGCATTGAAACAGCCGAAGGCACCTGGACCGCCCGTCATGCCGGCCTGCTGGCCTCGGTGCTCACGGTCCGCGAGGAAGGCGGCAGCACCAATCTGGCCACCTTCCGCCCCCACCCACTGCGCCACGGAAGGCTGGAATTCGCCGATGGCGCGGCTTTCGACTGGGTGACTCTCCCGGGCCATGGCGCCGGGGCAAGTTCTGGGGGTGCCTTCCTCGACCAGGAAGGCATGCCCCTGGTGCGCCTCCACACCCACCCCGCCTCGGACTTGAAAGCCCCCCCCGGGCCTGACCATGGCGAGGTCGAGCTGGGTCTCGCCCCAAGGGCCCGCTGGCGCCACGCCCTCCTCGCCGCCCTGGGCTGGTACATCCTCGTCTTCGAGCAGATGAGGGAACTGAGAGCGGTGGCCGCCGAAACCTGCCTGCGGCTGTAGGCCCCCCGGGGCCCGCGAAACCCTTACGGGCAGGCCGGGGTTCGGGGTAGGGTGAACCACCGCACCCGCCCTGGAGCCCCCCATGCCTCTGCTTGACGCCTCCCGCAGCATCCTGGTGGTCATTGATCTCCAGGGCAGACTCGTGCAGATGGTGCATCAGCCTGCCCTGGTCCTGGAAACCACCCACCGGCTGCTCCGGCTGGCTGACCTGTTTTCGGTGCCGGTGATCCTCACCGAGCAATACCCCAAGGGCATCGGGCCCACCGAGCCCAGTATTCGCGCCGCCTACGATGCCCTCGCCACTCCCCACTACTTCCTGGAGAAGACCGCCTTCGGCTGCTGCGGCGAGCCCGGCTTCGAGGCCCGGCTCCAGAGGGCCCGGCCGGTCCTGGCGCCAGCTCAGCGCCAGCTGGTGGTGGCCGGCATCGAGGCCCATGTGTGCGTGCTGCAGACGGTGCTGGAACTGCGGGCCTCGGGCCAGGAGGTCCACCTCTGCTGGGATGCTATCAGCGGCCGGGGCGAGGCCTATCGAGCCCACGCCCTGGACCGCATGGCCGCCGCGGGCGCCACGATCACCAACCATGAATCCGTGGCCTTCGAGTGGGCCAGGGACAAGGACCATCCCCAGTTCAAGGCGGTGTCGGCCCTCCTGAAGGAAGGGCAGCCCAGGGGCTGAGCATGTCCCGCATCCACGGCGCTCCCGTCCCCCCCCTCTTCCCGGACTCCGGCCCCGTGTCGGCGATGCTGTTTGGCGAAGCCCCCGGCCCCGGGGCGCAGACCAGTCCGGTACGCCCTTCTGGGGGGACGCTGCGGGCATTACCGTGTACCAGGTGCTGGCCGACCTGGGCCGGGCCGAGGTGCCCGCGGCCGCCTGGGAGCATTGGGACGGG
>JBBIHT010000343.1:0-2511 GCA_037446845.1 Geothrix sp.
GTGTTGACCCAGGCGAGGTGGCTGAACTTGGAATCCACGCTCACGCCGATGACCTGGGTGTTGCGGGCCTCGAATTCTTTGATGGCATCGGCAAAGGCCAGGATCTCCGTGGGGCACACGAAGGTGAAGTCCAGGGGGTAGAAGAACAGCACGACCTTCTTGCCCTTGTAGTCGGAGAGGGAGATCTGCTTGAAGGCGCCGTTGACAAGGGCATCAGCCTTGAAATCCGGTGCGGGCTGGGTGACGAATGCGGCCATGATGCCTCCTGTGCGGGGTCCATCCCCGTGGGTTTCGATGGGAAGAATCAGGCTACGACGGGGTCCAGGGGGGTTCAAGAAAAATATCTGACCAAAATGGTCAGATATATTGAACCCGGGGGTCCCTTGAGGCGCGGGACCGGGCCGGAATCCAGGCCTCATGCTAATCTGCGAGGTTCACGATCTGTCAGGGATGTTCGCCATGCCGCCGATTCAGCTCTCCGTGTTTTCCGAGACCGCCCGCCTGCGGCAGGTGGTGGTGCATCACCCCGGTCCTGAGGTGGACCTGATGGTGCCTGGGATGATGGAAAAGCTGCTCTTCGACGACATCCTCTACGGAGACCTGGCTCGCCAGGAGCATGAGCAATTCCGCCTAGTGCTCGCCCAGGTGGCCGACGAGGTGCTGGATATCCAGGATCTCTTCGTGGAGGCGCTCTCCGTCCAGGGCGTCCAGTCCGCCTTCATCTCGGATCTGCAGAGGCTGGTGCGGCTGCCTGAGGACACCTGCAATCTGCTGCGGGAGATGCGACCTGAGCAGGCGGCGGGGGCCATCATTGGCGGACTGCCCTGGGACGACATGCCCAGCCATACGCCCTGGGAGCAGGAATTCGACTACCGGGTCCGGCCCATTCCGAATCTGCTGTTCATGCGCGACCCGGCTTCCGTGATCGGCGATGGCTACAGCGTCAACGCCATGGCCACCTGGGCCCGGGAACGGGAACCCCTGATCCTGAGCTATGTGTTCCGCCATCATCCGCGCCTGGAGCACCATACGGACCACGACAAATGGTTCGACCAGATCACCCCGCTGGTCCGCGGCGAGATCAAGGCCCCGATGAGCCTGGAAGGGGGCGACATCCTGGTGCTCAGCGACAAGGTGCTGGTGGTGGGCTGCAGCCAGCGCACCCAGGCGGATGCCATCCACTTGCTGGCGGAAAGCCTGCGGGAAAATCGCGCGAAGGATGCCAGCAGTTTCGACCACCTGCTCATGGTGCTCATGCCCAAGCAGCGGAGCGCCATGCACCTGGACACCATCTTCACCCGCACCAGCGAGGGCGAGTGCCTTTTGTATCCCCCCTTCTTCCTGGCCGGCAGCCGGGAACTGCTCAATGTCACCAGCATTGATTTGCGCCATGCGGAACTGCGCATGAGCACCCAGCCCAGCCTGCTGAAGTCCCTCAGGGCCGTGGGTATTGACCTGGCCCCCGTATATTGCGGTGGCAATGACCCCATTCTCCAGCAGCGGGAGCAGTGGACCGATGGCGCCAACGCCTTCTGCCTGGCCCCGGGGGTCATTACCAGCTATGGCCGCAATATCGCGACGGCGGCAGCCCTGGATCGGGCTGGCTACCGGGTGCTGACGGCAAGGGAACTGCTGGGGGACGCCAGCATCAACCTGCTGGACGGAAAAAAATACCTGATCCAGATCGAGGCCGGTGAACTAAGCCGGGCCCGGGGGGGGCCCCGGTGCATGACCATGCCGCTGTGCCGGGACGGGCACTGAACAGGCCGCTCCTGGTAGAATCGAATCGGCCGCCTCGGAATCCCCCGAGGCGCCCTTTTTTTCGGGTTCCACCTTGGCGGAACACGCGCGCTTCACCAGGCCCAGCCTGCGGCACCATCTGGAATACGGCCTCTTCCGGGTCCTGGACGGCGTCCTGGGGCGGCTTCCCATGGGCACCCTGCTGGCCCTTGGCGAGGTGGCCGGGGGCCTCTTCTACCGGGTGGATGCGCGGCATCGCCGGGTGGTGCGGGAGAATCTCCGGCAAACGAACCTGGGATTGTCGGAGGCGGAATGCCAAGCCCTCTCCAGGGCCTGTTTTCGCCACTTCGGGGCGCTGTTCGTGAGCCTGCTTCGCCTGCGCCGAGCCAGCCCCGAGGAACTGCACCAGTGGATCAAGGTCGAGGGGCTCGAGCACTTCGATGCTGCCCAGGCGGAAGGCCAGGGCTTCATCCAGCTCACGGGCCACTATGGCAACTGGGAGGTCATCGCCCTGGGCCAGAGCCTGCACGGAAGAACCCTGGACGCCATCGGCCGGGAGCTGGACAACCCCCTGCTGGAACCCATCTCCCTGGCGTTCCGCACCCGCTTCGGGAACCGGGTCATCCCCAAGACCGGGGGCATGCGGGGTACCCTCAGGGCGCTCAAGGCGGGGCGGGGCGTTGGTTTCCTCCTGGACCAGGACGCCCTGGGCATGGGCATTTTCGTTAAGATGCTGGGCCAGTGGGCCAGCACCTTTCCCACCGCGGGCAA
>JBBIHT010000344.1:0-2503 GCA_037446845.1 Geothrix sp.
GCCACCTTGATCTCTGATTTGGATTCGGTCTGGTAGCCGGCCGTGATCTGGAAGAGGGCGGGGCCCAGGTCCACCAGGCTGTAGCCGACCCGGGCGCCAGCCACGGTCTTGCTGTCCGCTTTGACCTCGATTCCGACCACGCTGGTGTCCTTGTAGGACTGCTGGCCCAGGAAAAGGCCAGCCTCGAAGGACTGGGCGGCCAGGGGCGCTGCCACGAGCAGCAGGGGAAGGCTGAACTTTTTCATGTCGTCTCCTAGGTTTGAGGTGGAAGATTTTACGGCCACCCATGCTGACCACCTCCTGGATCAGTGTCAATGCGTGGACCGATGAGCCCCACGGACCAGCCTCGATCGCCTTGACCCCGGGCTTCCCTCAGTCCTGTCGTAACCTGGGATCCATGCTGTCTGACCCCGTCCATATTCCTGGCCGCATTCTCTTCCTCACTGAGGATCCATCGCGCCTGCGCCGCCAACTGGACGGTGAGGACCTGGATACCCGTGACCTCGGTCCCCTGCGTGATCAGCTGAGCACAGACGAAATCACCCCGGCATTCATCTGCTACCACTACGACGAAAAGCTGGGCGACTTCGCCTACCTGGGGTTGAAGTGCGGCGATGCGTTCCCGATTCGGGAGGGATCGGTGCGTGCCGGCGGCTTTGCCGTGAGCGTGGCGGGGAAGCGCCGGGGCAAGGGCAGCAGCCGCGAAGCCAGTCCCTATGCGGAACGATGCGCGGGGATCCGCCTGGTCATCGCCGAAAGTTTCGAGCGCATCTATCGCCAGAACGCCCAGAACCTGGGGCTGCTCACCAGCACAGACTTCGGGCTGATCCCGCGCCTGCGCCGGGGTGAGGCCATTCCCCTGGCCGAGTTCACGGCGGGACTGGATCCGGTCACTGTCGAGATCGTCCGCCGGGGGGGACTGTTCCCCTATAACGAGGCCCGGATGCGCGACGAAGTGGCGCCACCCCTGCCTGAGCATGGGCTCCGCCCCATGACCTATGCCGAAAAGCTGCTGGCCTCCCATGGGGTTCGGAACGCCGGCGCGGGGACGGTGGGTCTTTCCTCCGTGCGCCCTGGAGATGGCCTGTTTGTCAAGGCGGATTGGCGGTTCAGCCATGAGTATGTGACGCCCATGGCGGCAAACTTTCTTGAGAAGGCCCTGGGGCCGGATGTTCTCCTGCGCGATCCCGGCCATATTCTCGCCTTCCGGGATCACCTGACCTTCCTGCCGCACAGCATGGATCTTGAGCATCGCCGCCGGGGTCTCCTGGCCGTGGCGGAGCGCCTGAAGCCGTCCCAGGAGGCCTTCTGCGCCAAGCACGGCATCCGCCTCCATGGCGAACTCCCCGATGGTTCCGGGAGCGAAGGCATTTGCCACGCCCTCATGGCTGAGCAGTATGCCTGCCCCGGCCAGGTGGTGGTGGGGACCGACTCGCACACGCCCCACGCGGGGGCGCTGGGTTGCCTGGCCTTTGGTGTGGGCACCACGGACATGGCCTGTGCCTGGGTGACGGGGGATGTACGCGTCACCGTGCCTCCGACCCTGCGGGTGGTGCTGAAGGGCCGCTTGCATCCCGGGGTATCGGCCAAGGACCTGGTGCTCCACCTGCTCGCCCAACCCCTGATCCGGGAAGGCGGGGCCATTGGCCATGTGGTGGAGTACCAGGGTGAAGGACTGCTTGATCTGAACACGGACGAGCGGGCTACCCTGACCAATATGGCCGCGGAGATCGGCGGGTTCACTGGCCTCCTGGCGCCCGATGCCGAAACCGTGCGCTTCGTGCAGGAGCGGCGGGGTGTGGCCCTGGCGCTGGAACCCTGGATGCGGGGCGACCCGGGCGCGGAGTACGCCCATACCTTGACGGTGGACTGCGGAGGCCTGGGGCCCATGCTGGCCCGCCCCGGGGACCCCGGCAATGGCGTGGCCCTGGCTGATCTGGCGGAGCCCGTGCCCATCCACATCGCCTACCTGGGCAGTTGCACCGGGGGCAAGCGGGAGGATCTGTGCAGCGCCTATCAGGTGGTACGGGAAGCCGCCCAGGCGGGACGCCGGGTGCCCGATGGCGTTCTCTTCTTCGTGCAATGCGGCAGCGAAGCCGTGCGGCGCCATGCCACGGAACAGGGCTGGCTCGCCGCCTTCGAGGCCGTTGGGGCCGTGGTGCTGGGCAGCTCCTGCGGAGCCTGTATCAACGCAGGGCCCGGTGTGTCCACGCGCCCAGACCAGGTGACCATCAGTGCCATCAACCGCAACTTCCCAGGCCGTAGTGGTCCGGGCCAGGTCTGGCTGGCCAGCCCCGCCACCGTGGCAGCCAGCGCCCTGGCTGGGCGCATCGTGGGGGCCTGAACGAAGCCGGCCGGGACCAACCCGGGATCCGGTATCGTTGCCTTGGTGGGAATGTTCCCCTTCAGCCGAAGGCTTGGCACCCCGCGGAGCACCCATCCATGCGCTTGATTAACCTTTGTCTCCTGTTTCTTCCTGCCGCCTGGGCGATGGCGCAGGCCC
>JBBIHT010000345.1:0-2485 GCA_037446845.1 Geothrix sp.
CCTGCATGTGCGGCATTGTCGGCTATATCGGGCATCAAGGTGCGGCCTCCATCCTGGTGAACGGGCTTCGCAGTCTCGAGTACCGCGGCTATGACAGTGCGGGCATCGCCACGGTTTCGCCCGCTGCGGGCGTCCGGGTGCTTCGGGCCAGCGGGAAGCTCGCGAACCTGGCCGCCCTGGTGGACCTCACCGACCCTACCCCCCTGGGCATTGGCCATACCCGCTGGGCCACCCACGGTCGGCCCACGGAAGAGAACGCCCACCCGCACCGCAGCGGAGATGGCCAAGTGGTGGCCGTGCACAACGGCATCTTTGAGAACTTCCTGGAACTGCGCGCCGAGCTCATGGCGGCCGGGGAATCCTTCCAGTCGGACACCGATACCGAATGCTTTCCGGTCATGGTGTCCCACCTCATGAAGCAGGGGCGCAGCTTCCTCGAGGCTTTCCGGGAAGCCGTGGGCCGCATGAAGGGCATCTACGCCCTGGCCTGCCTGCATGCTGGGTCACCGGACCGCATCCTCGCCGCCCGCAGTGGCCCTCCCCTGGTGCTGGGCTTGGGCGAAGGCGAGACCTTTCTCGCCTCGGATGTGGTGCCCCTGCTGCCCCACACCCGCCGGGTCCTCTTCCTGGAGGATGGCGACCTGGTGGACATCACCCGCGAGGGTGCCCGCATCATGCGCCTGGATGGTTCCAGCATCCAGCGGCCAGTGCTCACTATCCCCTACGATCCCATCGCTGCGGAAAGGGGGGGGTTCAAGCACTTCATGCAGAAGGAGATTTTCGAGCAGCCCCAGGCGCTGTCCAGCACCCTCCTGAACCGGCTGCCCCCGGACGGCGGGCCCATCCCCCTGGATCTGCCCTTCACCGATTCGGACCTGGCGGGCCTGTCCCGCATCCATATCGTGGCCTGCGGCACCAGTTGGCACGCGGGGTTGGTGGGCAAGTTCCTCATCGAGCAACTGAGTCGCGTCCCGGTGGAGGTGGACTACGCCAGCGAGTACCGCTACCGCCAACCCGTGATTCAGCCCGGGACACTGCTCATCGGCATCACCCAGAGCGGAGAAACCGCCGATACCCTCGCGGCCATGAAGGAGGCCTCCGCCCGGGGCGCCCGCACCCTGGCCATCTGCAATGTGATGGGCTCCACCGCCACACGCCAGGCCGAGGCCACGCTACTGACCCATGCAGGCCCGGAAATCGGCGTGGCATCCACCAAGGCCTTCACCACCCAGCTCTCCGTGCTCACCCTCCTGGCCCTACACTTCGGCGAGACCCGGGGCAGCCTGGACCCCTCCCTGCGCCAGAACCTCCTCCAGGGCCTGCGGGAACTGCCCGCCCACCTGGAGCGCCTCAGCGCCCTGGAGCCCCGCATCATCCGGTGGGCCCAGCGGTGGAAGGACGCCCGGGACTTCCTGTACCTCGGCCGCGGCCCCTGCTACCCCATCGCCCTGGAAGGCGCCTTGAAATTGAAGGAGATCTCCTACATCCACGCCGAGGGGTACCCTGCCGGGGAGATGAAGCACGGCCCCATCGCCCTCATTGACAAGTCCATGCCCATCGTGGCGCTCATGCCCAGGGACGCCCACCGGGACAAGACCCTCAGCAACTTGCAGGAGGCCGCCGCCCGGGATGGCCGCATCCTCGCGCTGGTCACCGAGGGCGATCAGGGCCTGGCCGGGATCGCCGAGGATGCGCTGGAATTGCCACCGGTGCATCCCTGGCTGGCCCCCATCGTCTATGCCATCCCCCTGCAACTGCTCGCCTATCACATCGCCGTGCTGCGGGGTTGTGATGTGGACCAGCCCCGGAACCTGGCCAAGAGCGTGACGGTGGAATAGGGCGGCGACCATCCGGGATTTTACGGGCGCCGCGGGCCTCCGCGACCCATCCTTGGGTACTCCTCCGCACCCCGGAAGGGAGGTTGCCATGACCACCCACCTTCACCTCCATTCCCACCCAGCCTTCTCCCTGCGCCGTTTCGCCCTGGTGCGCCCCACCGAAACCGAGTGGCTCCTGCAGGTCTTCTGGCTCCTGGTCATCCTCCTGGTGTGGCTGAGCATCTCCTAGGAACCGGCCCAACCTGAAGGCTCGACAGCCCAGGCCGTTCCGCTAGAATAGAGGTTCGCGCTGGCGCGTAGCTCAGGGGTAGAGCACTACCTTGACACGGTAGGGGTCGGCGGTTCGAGACCGCCCGCGCCAACCAGCACCAGGCCGCTTCGGCGGCCTTTTTCATTCACCGACCTCCGGCCCACGGCTGATTCGGGCCTCCGGCCCTCACCCCTTCGGGGCCGCCATCGCCTTCGGCGATGCGGTCCTATCCTCCCTTCGCTCCGCTTCGGTCGGATGGTCGAGACCGCCCGCGCCAACCAGCACCAGGCCGCTTCGGCGGCCTTTTTCATTCACCGACCTCCGCCCCACGGCTGATTCGGGCCTCCGGCCCTCACCCCTTCGGGGCCGCCATCGCCTTCGGCGATGCGGTCCTACC
>JBBIHT010000346.1:0-2482 GCA_037446845.1 Geothrix sp.
GGCCGGGTTCGGCGCCGGTGCCTGCCGGGCCGCGGGTCTCGACGCCTCGGCCGTGCGCCGCGCCCGGCGGGCCGTGCAGTCCCTCTCGCGCCTGGTCCCCGCCACACCCGAGCCGCCCGATGCGGAGGCGCGCCTGCTCAGGGCCCTGCTGGCCGCCTACCCCGACCGCGTGGGCCAGCTCTCGGCCAACGGCACCTGCGCCTTCGCTGGAGGTGGCGGCGCGAAGCTGGATCCCGCCAGCCGCGTGCGGCGCCCCGGCCTCATCCTGGCCCTGGAAGCCGAAGCCGCCCGGCAGGGCACCGGCACCCAGACCCTCATCCGCCTGGCCTCCCGCTGCGACGCCGACTGGCTGCTGGACACTTTTCCCGAGCGGCTGGAGGATGCCGAGGACCTGCTGTTCAACACCGCCGCCGCCCGGGTCGAGCGGCGCTCCGAGATCCGCTTCGACGGGCTGGTGATTGACGCCAGCCGGGGACCCGCGGACCCTGCGGATCCCCGGGTGGCCGCCCTCCTGGCCGCGGCCCTGCGCGAACACCCACTCGACAAAGCGCCCGCGCGCCTCCTGGCTCGGCTGGCCTTCCTGCGGAAGCACCGGCCAGACCTGGGCCTTCCCGAGGATCTCCCGGGGCCGCTGCTGGCAGGGGCCTGCGCGGGCCGCAGCACCCTGCGCGAAGTCCAGGAGGTGGACTGGCCTGCGGCCCTGCGGCAGGCCTTCCCCGCAGAGACGCTGCGCCTGCTGGATGCCTGGGCCCCGGAGGCCATCCAACTGCCCAAGGGCCGCCCCGCGAAAGTCCACTACGAGAACGACCCGCCCTGGATCGCCTCGCGCCTCCAGGATTTCTGGGGCCTCAGGAAGACCCCCGCCGTGGCCGGCGGCGCCGTGCCCCTGGTGCTGCATCTGCTGGCCCCGAACCTGCGCGCCGTGCAGGTCACCACCGACCTCGCCGGCTTCTGGCAGCGCGCCTACCAGGAGCTGCGCCCCGCCCTCTCCCGGCGCTATCCCAGACACCATTGGCCGGAGTGAGCCGGGGGAGGCCACAGGGTCGCCCCGCTTGATCCTTGGCCTCCCGCGCTACCCTTTCCCCATGCTCACTTTCCGCCCCATCCGCCCCGAGGACGACGCCGCCATGGCCGCGGTCATCCGCCAGGTCATGCCTGCCTTCGGGGCTGACGGGCCGGGCTTCGCCCTCCACGACCCGGAGGTGGACCACCTGTGCGCGGCCTACGCCATTCCCGGGGCCGCCTACTTCGTGGTGGTGGATGAGGCAGGCCGGGTGCTGGGCGGCGGCGGTGTGGCGGCCCTCGAAGGCGGAGAACCCGGGACCTGCGAGCTGCGCAAGATGTACTTCCTGCCCGAGGCCAGGGGAAAGGGCATGGGCGAGATTCTCCTGCGCCACTGCCTGGTGACGGCCAAGGCGCTCGGCTACCGCACCTGCTACCTGGAGACGCTCACGGGCATGGACCAGGCCATGAAGCTCTACCGGAAGGTGGGCTTCCTGCCCCTCTGCGCCCCGCTCGGACACACGGGCCACGGCGGCTGCGATCGCTGGTTCGCCCGGGAGCTCGCATGATCATGGGGCTGGGCACGGACCTCTGCTCCCCGAGCCGCTGGCGGCACCTGGTGGAGCGCTTCGGGGCGGACAGGTGCGCGGGCAAGATCCTGCATCCCGAGGAGGCGGCCTATCTGCTGGCCGGGAACCGGGACCGGCTCCCGGAACGGCTGGCGGGGCGCTGGGCCCTGCGGGAGGCCTTCGGCAAGGCCTTGGGCCAGGGCCTGGACGGCTGGTCCTGGAAGGAACTGCGCTTCGTGAACGGCCGGCTCTGGGTCCAGGGCCGCCTGGCCGAACTGCTGGCCTCCCGTGACATCCGAACCCTGCATGGCAGCGTGAGCCATGAGGCGGATTGGGCCCTGGCGGTGGTCGTCCTGGAGGGGCTTCCCGGCACCCCCCCGGGGAATTGACCAAACTCAAGGTCGGGCCACCTCCGCCGATGCCACGGGCAGGACGACCTGATGGACCCGACCCTGGCCAAGCAGCAGATGACGCTCGCGGAGTTTCGAGGCTTCCGGGACTTCATCTATGGCAAGTCGGGCATCTTCTTCAGCGAATCCAAGCAGTATTTCCTGGAGAACCGCCTCAGCAAGCGCATCATCGAGCTGAAGCTGAAGGGCTACGGCGACTACCTGTCGCTGCTGCAGGGGTTGCAGGGCGCCGCCGAGCTGAAGCGGCTCTTCGTGGAGATCACCACCAACGAGACCAGCTTCTGGCGGAACCCGCCCCAGATCGAGGCATTCCAGAACATTGTCCTGCCCGATGCGGTCAAACAGGCGCGGGAACGGGGCCAAAGCCGCCTGCGAATCTGGTCCGCGGCCTGCTCCAGCGGCGAGGAGCCCTACACCCTCGCCATCGTGGCCCAGGAGAGCAAGGATTCCGTGCTCAAGGAACTGTCCGTGGAGATCATCGGCACGGATATCAGCGAGAAG
>JBBIHT010000347.1:0-2468 GCA_037446845.1 Geothrix sp.
CGACCCCATAAGTAGCAACGGACAGGCCGAATCGTTTCATCCGCAATCGTTGCGCGGCCTCGATTGCAGCATCGTTGCCTTGCGGGCGCTCATTGGCAGTTCGAGGAAGGATCATCGTGTGTCCAGGGATGTTCAGCTACAGGGATTATCAGCGCATCCCGTCGAGCCGGTGGGGTGTCTCGCGAGTTGAGTCAAGCGATCACCCGCGAGGATTGGGGGCCGGGGGTCAGCCGATCCCGCTCCCCTGCAACCAGCCGGTCACGGTGCCCCAGACCAGTTGGGACCAGTAGTAGAGGCCCCGGCGAACGGGGCGAGCGGTGTAGCTGGCATGCAGGCGATCCTTCAGCAGGGGGTAGTTGCCATCCGGATCCAGGATGGCGGCGGTGACCGGGGACTCGAATTCGTAGGTTACCCAGCGATCCCGGCCATCCCACACCAGGCGCTGCTCGTCCCGGTTCTCCAGCCGTACCCACAGCGTGATGGGTCGCTGCAGGCCCCCCTTCCGTTCGAGGGTGATGGAGCCCACCCGTCCGGGTGAAGCGGGCTGGGGTGCGGCGAAAACGGGGCCCTTCTCCGAGAACAGCCACCCGCCCTTGTTCACTTCCCTGCTGCTCACGGTGCGAATGGCGTAGTCGAGCACCTCGGTGCCCTCCACGAAATCGCGCCAGAACTCGCCCAGATCCCGTCCCGTCACCCGCTCCGCCACCCGCCTGAAATCCTGGCGCGTGGGGTGCTTGAAGGCCAGCTCCTGGGCATAGGCGCGCATCACCTGCTCCATGACGGGCCGACCCAGCATGGCTTCCATCTGGTTCAGCACGAGCATCGGCTTGCTGTAGGCAATGATTAAATAGCTCTGGGCATTGATGGTCTTGAAGCCGAAGCGGGTCAGGGGATCGGCGCTGGGCAGGGACCAGTAGCCCCTCCATTCAGGGGAATCCGTGCCGATTTGGAAGCGGCGGCCGCTGAAAAGACTGTGGTAGCTGCGCTCCAAAACCTTCTGGGTGAACCAGGTATTCATCCCCTCGTCCAGCCAGGCTTCCTCGAATTCATTGCTGGCCAGCATGCCGTAGAAGAACTGATGGCCGAACTCATGGATGCTCACCCCTTCCAGTTCGCCACGGACCTGGAAGGGATCGAACCCCACGGAGCTGGCGGTGATGAGGGTGGGGTATTCCATGCCGTCCGCGCCGCTGGCCCCCTCGGGCGTATCAATCACGGTGAGGGTGGGATAGGGATACTTGAAGTACCATTCCTCGCTCCACCGCAGGGCGTTCTCCACAGCGCGCCGCTGGCGGGCGAAACTGCCCCGATTCCGCTCGTTGAGGTAGTAGAAGACCTGGACCCCCCGGTACTCATACATGGCCGGTTCCCGCCAGGTTGCGCTGGGCCGCACCGCCCAGGCGAAGTCGTGCACATCCTCCGCATGCAGGCGCCAGATCACATTCAGCGGCCGCCTGGGATCCTTCTCCACCTCAGTCACGAAATTGGTCTGGGTGCCCGTGTGCGCCAACCCCAGAGCGTTCGGCAGGGACAGGGCCACATCGTATACGCCGAAATCCGAGAAGAACTCCGTATTCGCATGGTAGGCATGGCCATTCCAGCGGTCCCCCTGGTAGACCCCCACCTTCGGGAACCACTGCCCGGACATGAGAAAGTCCTCGGACCAGCCACTGCGCGCGAACACCTTTGGATAACGGTTCTCCCAGGCCACCTCCAGGTGGATGGTCTCCCCGGGCGCCACGGGCCGCGGCAGGGCGACCCAGTACACCGTTTCATCCTCCCCGTCATGGCCCAGCAGGGCCTTCCCGTTCATCTCCACCGAGCGAAGCTGGCAGTAGCCCCAGGACGAATGCTCGGTGGAAGGGCCCATCCGATCGCCCCACAACCGCCCCCCGCTTTCCTTCATGAAAAGACTCTGGGGCCCCTTGAAGGCGTTCAGGTAGAGATGCAGCGGCAACTCCTCTGTGCTGGCGGTCCCAGCGTTTCGCCAGGTGATGGTCTCCCGCCCTTCCAGCGTCTTGTGCTCGAAATCGAGGGTCGCCTCAATGTGGTAATTGGCAATCCGCGGCGAATGCGGCTTCTCGAACCACCTCTCCGTCGTCCAGCTCCGCCCGCCCGAGGTCGCCCACGACCGGCTTCACGTCGTAGAGATCGCCCTCGAAGAGGCGCATCACCGCCGCGTCGGACGGCTCCTCCACCGTGCGCGTCTCGTCCGGAGGAGCCGCGCGGACCTTCCCGACGATCGCGCGGATCGATACGCCGGCGGAGGCGCACTACTTCCTCGGGGTGATCCACACCTCGCAGAGCGAGTTCCCGCAGGCGGTGACCGAGCTGAAGGAGGCGCTCCAGCTCGATCCGCACTACACCGACGCGCACAACAACCTCGGGGTCGCGTACGTCGAGCTGAAGGACTACGACAAGGCGATGAAGGAATTCCAGGCGTCGCTCCAGGACCGCACCTACCGGAC
>JBBIHT010000348.1:0-2467 GCA_037446845.1 Geothrix sp.
CGCGGGCCCTGGCTCTTTCCCCGGAGACGGGTCTCTTCGAAGATGTCTACGCGGAAGCCCGCTGGTACTTCCGGGAACCGATCCGTCAGGCCTTTCTCGATGCCCCGGGCAGTCCGGGGGAGCTGGCCCGGCGCGTCGCCCTGTCCCGCTGCCTGGTGACGGCCCTGGAGGAAGGCGCCGCGGATCCCGGTTCCCTGCGGAGGATCGTAAGCCTCTTCAGCCAGCTGGAGGAGAGTGAATACCAGTTCATCACCTACTGGACGAAACGGCAGTCGCCCCAGATTCTTCGGGTGGTGAAGTACTTCTATGACCGGCTATTGCGGCAGCATTCCGGCCTTGCCACCTCCCTTCCCGAGCGGGGCGAGGAGGGCCGCTGGGCTTCCCTGGAGGAGCGGGTCTTCCTGGCCACCCAGGCCACGCAAGAGGAACAGCTCAGCCAGGTGCTGCGGGATACGGATGCCCAGGTCTTCCGCCTCGCCCTGGAGAATCCGGCCCTGACTCCGCGGCTCCTCGCCGCCACGGTGCCCAACCTGGAGGCAGACCGGGCGGAAACCATCGCCACCCATGGCTCCTGGTCGCAGGATCCCATGGTGGCCGAGGCCCTGCTCCACCACCCCCACCTCTCGGAAGGCACCGCCCTGCGCCTGCAGGAACAGCTGCAGGGCATCAAGCCCACCCTGGAAATCCTCCGGGATGCCAGGGTGCCCCACCTGGAATTGAAACGGCGGGCCCTGGAGTACCTTCGCAACCTGTATGTGTCCATGGATGTGGCGGATCGGATCACGGCCCTGCGCACCTCGGGCGGGGAGCTCATGCGCCACCTGCCCCAGGAGGTTCTCCAGGACGAGGAGACGCTGCGCCGCATGGTGTCCGATCGCCAGCTGGACCCGGGCATCCTGCTGCGGCTGGCCCGCAACAAGCTGACCCCGCGCTCCGTCCTCGAGCAGATCGCCGGCCATCCCGTCCTCATGGCCCATGCGGCCATCATGTCGGAACTGCTGCTGAATCCCAAGACCCCCCGCGAGGCGGCCGCCCGGATCTGGGGCCTGCTTTCCGAAGCGGAACAGCAGCAGCTCCTCCGCAGTCCCCACCTCCCCTCCTCGCTCCGCTCCCTGGTGTAAACGGAGCCTCGGGAAACCCGTATCCCAACTCCAGGAGCCTCCATGCCACGGACCACCGCCTTCAAGCTGTCCCTCGCGGTCGTGTCGGCATGTCTGACGGTAGGCCTCGCCTGCCGCCCCAAGGCCAAGGTGCCTCTCTGGGTGGACTCCGCCCCGGCGGATAGCCTGGCCGCCTTCTCGGGCGAGGCTGGCTGGATGCTCACCCGCAAGGAGATCCAGTCCTTCATTTCCCGGGAGCCCATGGTGGAGCGGGCCCTGGACCTGTTCCTCCAGAAGGCCCACATCAACCCGGCCACCGAATCCGGCCGCATCACCTTCCACCTCCTGGGCCTGCCCAAGGCGGAGGAAGGGGGACTCAAGCAGGGCCTCGAGCACGCCCTGATCCAGCTCGATCAATTCAAGGATCCCATGGCGCTCCTGGGGGCCCTGGCCGAATCCTTTCCCCAGGAGGGGAGCCTCCGCCTGCAGGGCCGCGATTGGCCGCTCTATGTGATTCTCGATGTGGAGGCCCAGGGCACCAAGGCTCACATCCGGGCGGCCAGCGATGAGAAGGGCCAGGTCTGGATCGGCTCCCTGGAGGGCCTGCAGCGCATGGCCTCCGGCCAGAGACTCGTCTCCCAGGCCGATGCCTTGCTCGCGGCGGAATGGATCAACGCCCGGGCCCCGTTCCAGGGCTACCTCCAGCCTGAAGCGCTGCTGGGTGGCCTTCGCAAGGCCCTGAATGAATCCGCCCTCAAGGACCTGCCCCAGGGCGTGCATGCCCTTTTCTGGAGCGTCACCCCAGGAACCGAGGCGGACCCCACCCACGAGGCGCCCATCCAGTTCGAGCTGGCCCTGGGCGGCACTCCCGACGGCATCAACCAGGTGACCCCCTGGATCCAGCGCCTGGTGGCTGCGGCAAACGCCGTTCAGGGCGGTCCGGGGCAGGCCCCGGAGCTCATGCAGGAAAAGCGCCGTGTGGGTCTCCGGGCCGCCCTGACCAGCGAACAGCTGAAACTGGTCATGGAGAAACTTGGCCATCCCGGCTTCACATTGCCCCTGCGACGGGGCCCCAAGGCATGATCGCGATGCTTTCCCAGCCAGCGGAGGCCGAACCGCCCGAATACTGGATGGCCCAGCTCAAGGCAGGCCGGGAGGAGGCCCTCGCCCACCTGATGAGCCGTTTCGAGCGCCCCCTCTATGCCTTCCTCCACCGACGCCTCCAGGGAGAAACCGGCGTGGTGCAGGAACTGGCCCAGGAGGTTTTTCTCAAGTGCCTCAAGCACTGCCAGCGATTCGAGGAAGGCCGCCCCGTGGCAGCCTGGCTTTTTACCCTGGCGGCTAATGCGGCGACCGACCACCTGCGT
>JBBIHT010000349.1:0-2452 GCA_037446845.1 Geothrix sp.
CCACGGCCCCACCCTGCTTGAGGGGAAAACGCGAGCGCTCCACCGCCAACCCGGGCGTTTTTTCGCCGAGGGCGCGCCCACCCACCTTCTTCAGGCACGCCGCCAGCAGTTCCGCGGGGCCCAGGGTGGACCGGCCCACCAGAACAGCCATGGTCCCGAAGGGCATGGCCGGGTGGGTGATCCCTACCTTCCGAGCAGCCTGGCCAGCCTCCTGCAGGGTGCCCAGGTCGCCCCGGGCGCCAAGAGCCGCCGCCACGGCGCCGGCCTCCTGGAAGGAACCCCGGGCGCAAGACCGCAGGTCCACCACCAGGGTCTGCTGGCGGTCCAGGGTCGCCAGGGCCCGCCTCAATTCCTCAGCCCGTCCGGCAGCCAGATCCGGCAGGACCAGCAGGGTCGCCTCGGGGGCGGTTCGCAGGGTGATCGGCGGAGAGGCGATCTGCTGCCTGCTCAGGGTGGTCTTGGTGAGATCCCCTGCGGTGTTGTAGCGGTAGAGATCCAGGGTGGAACCGGCAGGCCCATGGAGGGCGCGCTCCAGGGCCCAGGCACTCAGCTGCCCCACGGAATCTCCGTTCACTTTCCGAATCACATCCCCCACCTGGATACCGGCCTGGGCGGCGGGCCCGCCTGGAAGCACGGCCAGGACAGTGCCGTAGATGCCGCGCTTCACGACCACGAGGCCAGCCTCCGCGGGACCGGGATCGGGCAGGCGCAGATCCTCAGGGCTGAGGTAGGCGTTGAGCGGGTGGGCCCTTTCCAGCACGGCCTGAACGCCCCCGGCGACCACCTTGGTCATGTCGGGAGCATCTACATAATTCTGTTGCACCAGGGAGAGCACATCCTGGATGTCCGCCAGCCCCGCCAGCGGATCCTGAGGCGATGCCGTGGCCCCGGAGCTGGCCTGGGCCTTGGCCGGACGCCCCTGCTGGACAATGGGCAGCGTGAAGGTTGCCACCAGGGGCAACGACAGAATCGAGAGCCAGGTGCGAGCATGCATCGGCACAGTGTACGAGGAATCGGGTCTCGGCTGGGACGGATCAGGCTTTCAGATCCAGAGTGGCCTTCAGCTGCTCGTCGGCGGCCTGAAGCACCTTGAGATTGGCCCGATACATGAGGTCAAAGCCCATGCCCTGCACGGTTTCTGCGGCCAAGTCCACATTGGACAGGCCCGGGCCGGCGGGTGTGGGGTCTTCTGAGACACCCGCCACCCGCACCCCCCCCGAGGCTTCAGCCACCAGCTCGACGCGTTTTGCCTTGTAGGCGTCGGAGCGCTGGTTGGCCACATTGTTGGCCTGCACGGCCAATCCTGCGCTGGAGGCGCGAAGACCGGATAGGGCAGAACCAACCATGTCCATGGGGGCTGTATCGGCAGTCCCGGAATCAGACTTGAGAAGTTTTGAACCAGGAACTGCCGGACTCGAAGCCCTTCCTCTTGGCGCTGCTTTGGGCGTGGCGGGCCAGAGCCAGATCTATGAGCCTTGACAGCAGTTCCACATAGGGCACGCCACTCTGGGCCATCATCTTGGGATACATGGAGATGCTGGTGAACCCAGGGATGAAGTTCAATTCATTCAGGAAGATGCGACCCGTCGGCCGCTCCAGAAAGAAATCAACCCGGGCCATGCCGTAGCCATCCGAGGCCAGGAAGGCCTGGGCTGCCAGGCGGCGGATGAGGTCCGACAGCTCCGTCGGGAGCTGGGCCGGGATTTCGGTGCGGCTGCGCCCCGCCAGGTACTTGTCCTCGAAGGTGTAGAACTCGTCGGCCACGATCACCTCGCCGGGCATTGACACCAGGGGCTGCTCCCCCCCCAGGACCGCCACTTCGATTTCCCTCACATCCAGGCCCTGCTCCACGAGGACCCTGCGGTCAAAGGCAAAGGCTCGATCCAGGGCCTCGGCCAAACTCTCCGGGCGTTTCACCTTCTCCACACCGATGCTGCTGCCCAGATTGGCGGGCTTGACGAAGAGCGGCAGTCCGAGCCGGGCGCAATCCGCAAGACAGGCGCCGCGCTCGCGCTTCCACCGTTCTTCCGTGAGCCCCACATAGGGCACCACCGGCAGGTCCTCGGATTCCCAAAGTCGCTTGGTGATCCATTTGTCCATGCCCGCCGCCATGGCCATCAGGCCGGCCCCGGTGTAGGGGCGATGCAGCAGCTCCAGGTACCCCTGGATCTGCCCATCCTCCCCGCCGGCGCCGTGCAGGGCGTTGAAGAACAGGTCCGGCAACGGTGTCTTGTCCGCACCCTTTTCCAGGGGCAGGAAGGGATGCTGGCTCCGTTCGGGAAGCTCGCCAGCCCCCAGCCGGGCGAAGGGATCCCCAGTCACGGCCCACACGCCATTCCGGGCGATGCCGATGGGGCGCACTTGGAAGCGTCCAGGATCCAAGTGCTGGGCAATGGCGCGGGCTGTGACGATGGAGACTTCGTGCTCGGGGGATTCCCCGCCGAAAAGGAGA
>JBBIHT010000350.1:0-2446 GCA_037446845.1 Geothrix sp.
GCGGGGGATGGTGGGCTTGGGACGCTGGGCGGGTGGGGCGGGGAGGTCTTCGGGGGCGAGGCCAAGATCCAGGCGCTGGACGAGGTGGCCATGAGCCAGCAGTTCGGCACAGTCGGCCACGGTAAGGCCTTCGGCCAGCCAGCCCTTGATGCGCTTGAGGCGGGGCAGTTCGTCCACATGGTAGTAGCGGAGGTTGCCCCGGCTGCGGCGGGGCTTGATGTCGGGAATGACCTCTTCCCAGTAGCGCAGGTCCTTGGGCCCTACGCCCACGATGGCAGCGGCCTCTCCGATCTTGAACCATTGACGCTCGGTCGCCATCAGCCCTCCCGAGGCTCGAGCCCCAGGGCCTTCATGCGCTTGTAGAGGTTGGAACGATCCACGCCCACGCGCTCGGCGACGCGGGTCATGTTGCCGTTCTGCAGGCGCAATTCCCGCTGGAGGTACTGGGACTCGAACCAGTCCTTGGCATCCTTCAGGCTGGCGAATTCGGGGAAGGAGAAGGGATCCTGGTCGGCGAGATGACGGGTCGCCAGGGGGCCCAGATCCCGGGCACCGATCTCGGACCCACGGCCCAGGATGACGGCCCGTTCCATGAGGTTCTTCAGCTCGCGCACATTGCCGGGCCAATCGTGGCGGAGGAGCGTGTCCTTGGCCTCGGGCCCCAGGCGTTTCGGGGGGCGGCCGTACTGCTGGCAGATGCGGGCCACGAAGGCTTCAGCCAGGGGCAGGATGTCTTCGGGCCGTTCGCGCAAGGGCGAGACGCGCAGGGGCACCACGGCCAGGCGGAAGTAGAGATCCTCGCGAAACCGCCCCTTGGCGATTTCGGCGGCCAGATCCTTGTTGGTGGCGGTGAGGACGCGCACATCCACGCACACGGCGCCGCCGCCACCCACGGGCTCCACGCGGCCTTCCTGGAGGGCGCGGAGCACCTTGGCCTGGGTCTTCAGGGACATGTCCCCCACTTCATCCAGGAAGAGGGTGCCGCCGTCGGCTTCGCGGAACTTGCCCTTCTGGTCCCGCACTGCACCGGTGAAGGCGCCCTTCAGATGGCCGAACAGCTCGCTCTCGATCAGTTCCTCGGGAATGGCGGCGCAGTTCACCTCGACGAAGGGCCCATCCCTGCGCAGACTCTGGGCGTGGAGCAGGCGTGCCACCTCCTCCTTGCCACTGCCGTTCTCGCCGGTGAGCAGCACGCGCCCTTCGGTGGGGGCCACCAGGGCCACATCGCTGAGGAGACGCTTCATGGCGGGGCTTTCGGCCAGGAAGAACCGGCCGCCTTCCACGGCGGCCAGCAGGCGCTGGTTTTCCTGCTCCAGGCGGGACTGGCGCAGGGCGTTCCCGGTCACCAGCAGGAGGCGGTCCAGATCAATGGGCTTTTCCAGGAAATCGAAGGCCCCCAGCCGGGTGGCCTGGAGGGCGGTGTCAATGCTCGCGTGGCCGGAAATCATCACCACCGGCAGATCGGGGCGCAGCTGCTTGGCCTGCTTCAGGGTCTCCAGGCCGTCCTGGCCCGGAAGCCACACATCCAGCAGCATCATCTGAATGCCTTCGCCATCGGCCCCGCGCAACAGGTCGAGGGCCTGCTCGCCCCGTTCGGCCTTCACGACCAGGTAGCCCTCGTCCTTCAGGGCTTCGCCCAGGGACCGCCGGATACCCGGCTCGTCGTCCACCAGCAGGAGGGTCGTGGGACTGGACATGGCTCCATGCTGGTCCCGGGCCAAGCCTTTGTCTAGCAGGCGGTTGGCTGGATTTCCACCAGTGCCTTGCGGACCTCGACCACGAGGACCGATGCGAGGTCGGAGGCGGCCAGGTAATAGGGGCGGGCGGAGACCTGGGGCAGCTGCGCCCCTACCTGGCGGAGGAAGGGCTCCAGATGGTCGTCCAGCAGACGGCGGGCGAGGTGGAGGATCGGGGCCGGGTCGGCCGGCTCCCCCTCGATGACCTGTGCCAGGAGGTAGCCCAGGCAGGCCAATTCCAGGCCCAGGTGATCCGGTGGCGTCGCAAGGGCTTCCTGGACGCTGAGGTCGGCGGCCTCGTAGATGGCCTGGAGGGGGAGCAGGATCTCGGGCGCCATATGGTGGCCCCGCGCCTGGACGGATTCGAAGAGGTGAACCACTTCCGAGTCCCTGGCCTGGAGGAACAACCGGGCGTACTCCACCGCCTGATCCGTGGGGCCGAGGCTGTGCTTCACCATGCGCCGCAGAGGCTTCGCGAGGGCCGGTCCAGGATCGCTGGCCAGGACCCGTTCGAGGCTCTCCTTGAGATCGGCATCGGGCTCCAGGAATGCTTCGGCGAGGATCTGGGCCAGGTCCGCCAGCAGGGCGAGGGTCATTTCCATTTCCTCCCTGAACCCAGGTTTCAGCGCACCAGGGCGGTGTCCTGGAAGCTGCTCAGCTGGCCCGCGTACACGAAGATGTAGCGCAGCAGGAAACCGCCCAGAAGCACC